>NZ_JAVXIQ010000001.1:0-201551 GCF_036648275.1 Hafnia sp.
TATTTACCCTAAATCATAAGGGTATTGAGAGCGATTAAAACCACAAAAGAGAGACCAATACTGTGGACAACAAGAACTTTCCAGCCCCGACAGATATGACAGCAGCAATGCACAAGCTGATCACTTCAACACCGGGTGGGTATGAAGCGATGGCGCAACAGCTTTCGCACGACGGTACCCATAACGCGCTGAGTAACCGCGTTCGCCAGATCGGTGGGCAAATGGTGCCGTTCGGCATGGCTATTCAGTTGGAGGCCTTTTCCGGTCGCACGGATATTACCGAAGCTATGTGTAAGCGTGCTGGTGGTGTGTTCGTGAAACTGCCTGATGTGGATCAGGTCGGGAATGAAGAGCTGCTGCACAAATTTAACGACCTACTGGCGGCTCTGGGTGATTTTAGCCGAGCACATAACGAGTTCACCCATGATGGCGTGCTTGACCGAGAAGAAAGCAAACGCCTACGTGCCAAAGGTTATCGAGCACAGTCTTTGATAGCCGAGATTTGGGTGATTTCAGAAATGCTGTGGGGAGAGGGTGACGCCAAGAGTATGCAGCTCTTGGCGTCGGGTGCGACTAAATCAGTGTGTGGAGAAATAACCGCGTGAGCATTTTAACAACAAACAAACGAACTCCGCAATTCCGCTGCAAACCGGTACCCGGTGGGCGTAAGCCGATTGCGTTTCCGTATGCCGCTAAATTACAAGGTGAGTGGACTGACATCAACCACAGCTTTGTTGAGTGGACTGTGGGTGAACAACAAGCCGGTCGAGGTGTGGCATGAATAATCTAATCACTATTAACGGGGCAACAATCCGACAATACGAGCGTGAGCTTTATTGTGTTAATGATTTGCATAAAGCATCTGGTGGCGAAGAAAAGCATAAGCCTTTTAATTGGATGCGAGCTAAGTCCACTCAAACACTCATCAATAAGTTACCTAAACCGCGGCACGAAATTGTCTCGGTTGTCCGTGGCGGAACAACTCAGGGAACCTTTGTTTGTAAAGAGCTGGTTTTCGCTTATGCAATGTGGGTTAGCCCTGAGTTTTTCATAAGGGTGTTAGCTGAATGCCCAATGATTTTTTCTTTGCGTTCGAGCGCAGAGCAGGAGGGGTTATGAACATGGCTAACCTTTCTATATCTTCTGAAATAACCATGAGCAGCCGTGAAATTGCTGAGTTAGTTAAAAGCAAACACGGTGATGTTAAGCGTTCAGCCGAACGCCTAGTGGGTGCGGGTATTTTAACCGCGCCGTTGGCGCAGTTCGATTTTGAGCATAACGGGAATACATACCAGGAGTATCGGTTTAACAAGCGAGACTCGTTGATATTGGTTGCCCGTTTGTCTCCGTTGTTCACGGCGGCTGTCGTTGACCGCTGGCAAGAGCTGGAAAATAGCACTCCAGCGCTTCCTCAATCATTACCAGAAGCGTTGCGCCTTGCTGCTGATATGGCAGAACAGAAAGCCGCGCTCGAGTACAAGGTTCAGCAGGATGCGCCGAAGGTGGCGTTTGTCGATCATTTCGTTGATGCCGCTGGTGCTAAGAGCCTGCGTGAAAGCGCCAAGATTCTGCGCATGGCTGAAAAGTCGATGATAGAGGCGCTATTGCGTGACAAGGTTCCGTTTCGTCAGTCTCGCAACTTATTGCCATCCTCAATCCACCAGCGTAACGGCTTATTCTGCGTGAAAACCGGCACATCTGAGTTTGGTCATGCTTTTACTCAAACCCGCGTAACGCCGCTGGGCCTGCAATGGCTTGCCGATCGTTACGCCTCTGAGCTGATGGTGGACTGATATGAGCCTACTTTTACCATCTCGCCCTCTCATAGTGCTTTCAGACCTAGCGGAACGCATCGGACTAAACGAGGCCATCGTACTTCAACAGGTCCAATACTGGCTGACTGAGACAAACTCAGGTATTGAGCATGAAGGCCGTCGCTGGGTATATAACTCAATCAGAGAGTGGCACAAGCAGTTTAAATTCTGGAATGAGAAAACAGTAAGCCGCACGTTTACTTCTCTAGAAAAACAAGGGCTTATCACTGGCGAAAAGCTATCCAAAGATAAGCGTGACCAAACGAAATACTACGCTATTAACTACGATCATGCGGCGCTAGATGATGCCGAAATTATCAACAATTCCATTGGGACAAAATGTCCAACTCCATTAGGACAAAATGTCCAAATGCAAAAGGACAAAGTGACCTCATGCAATGGGACAAAATCGGGGGATTCCATTGGGACAAATTGTCCTAATGTTCTTACAGAGATCACTACAAAGAGTACTCAAGAGATCACATCAGATAAAAACACTTTGGGCAGTTCGGCTGCGCCGACCGACCCAGAGGTAGAAATTACTGATAAAGCGATTCAGGTACTCAAACATCTGAATCAAGTGACCGCCTCGCGGTACCAGAATTGCAAATCCTCACTCGAGAACATTCGAGCCCGCCTGCGTGATGGTTTCACCACTGATGAGCTGATTTTGGTTGTTGATTTCAGCGTCGAGCGCTGGGGAAGTAATCTAGATATGGCGCCGAACCTGAACCCGACCACGTTGTTCCGTCCGGGAAAATTCCCGACCTACCTGAGTTCAGCAACCAACTGGTCCAAGGCTAGCCGTCCACCTCGAGCCCAATGGTCAACAGCAAATCAAGCCAAGCCGAAAGGCTACGTTGATATGGACTTTTCGAAGCAGGATTACTCATCGATCCCTACCGGTTTTAGAAACGGTTATTCAAGCGAACAGTCTCGAGAACAAGCAGCACCGGTGGACAGAAGCGATTTACCAAAATGGCTCGTAGAGCGTACGGGAGGTGCAGTGTGAAAAAACAAACCATGCCAGTAATTCGCCGCCACCGTCCGGCACTCGTTCACCTTCATCAGGAAAGAGCTAGACGTTGCGAAGCGTCAAAACAGTGGCGCCGCGCTGAATATGAATGGTCCCGAGTCATTGAGAATTGCGGTACCGAAGAAGATATGGAACACGCAGTGAAATGCCGCAACCAGTGCTCAATTCATTGCCGTGCAACGTATGTAACAGCTGATCCGCGAATGGATTTTGAAACGGTTGTCCGCTTGGAGGTGCTGTCGTGAATATGGTCATCAACCAATACTGCGCCGATTTAGCCGCACAACGTGCAGAGCCTGAACACTACCTAAAAGACGTTGGCGATCAGTGGCGTACTCCAGATTCATTGTTTTGGGGTATTAACGCTATGTTCGGGCCAATCACTCTCGATCTGTTTGCTGATGCTGATAATGCCAAGTGTGACGCGTACTACACCGCTGAAGATAACGCACTTACTCAGGACTGGTCAGAATGTCTAAAAGAGCTAGGCGGTGCGGCATACGCAAACCCACCCTACAGCCGGGCGAAAGAGTATGAAGGGCAATATGTCACAGGCATGCGCCACATTATCGATCATGCGATGGGCATGCGTGAGAAGGGCGGTCGTTACATCTTCTTGATTAAAGCGGCAACCAGCGAAGTGTGGTGGCCAGAAGAAGCCGATCATGTTGCTTTCATTCGTGGGCGTATTGGCTTTGATCTGCCTGTGTGGTTTAAGCCTGCTGATGAGAAGCAAAAGCCGACCGGTGCATTCTTTGCTGGTGCGGTGGTCATTCTGGATAACCAATGGCGTGGCCCAGCAATCAGTTATGTAACCCGCGATGATCTAATCACTCGGGGCGATGCATTTCTTGCGCAGGTTCGTCGTATGGCTGAAAAGCTGGTGGGGGTAGCTGCGTGAAGTTAATCCTACCATTTCCACCGAGCGTAAATGGTTACTGGCGCGCCCCGAACAAGGGCGCTTCAATCGGTAAGCATCTAGTGAGCGAACGTGGGCGTAAATATCAGGCTGAAACATACGCGATGGTCATCGAGCAACTACGCCGTAAGCCGAAGGCGATTACTGAGAACGTTTCTGTTTCCGTTGTGCTGTCCCCACCAACGAAGGCGCGCCGCGATCTGGATAACTATTTCAAGGCTCTGTTTGATGCGCTAACAAAAGCAAATGTATGGGCTGACGATAGCCAGATAAAAGAGCTTTCAGCTAAGTGGGGGCCTGTTGTTAAAGGTGGTCGTGTTGAGTTGGTGATCGATGGGGTGACGGCATGCGCATGATCTGCTGGATAAAATGCCAGTTCTTAGGTGACATCATGATTAATAAGCAATATATTGAACGGGCTCGGTCTATTCATGCAGGAATAGATGGCATGAGTAGAACAACGGTTGGCTCCGGTTTTTATGCAGAAAATCGAGCGGAGCCTTGTGACAACATGTGTGGAGAAAGAAAATGAATCAGTTGATTGCTATCGACGGCTTTGCCGTATGCCAAGATAATTCCGGCCGTTATTGCCTTAACGACCTTCATCGTGCAGCTGGTGGCGAAAACCGTCATCGCCCTAAGTACTGGCTAGCTCAAGTTCAGACGCAAGAGCTTGTTCAAGAACTAACCAAGGGCGAGATCCCGCCTTTGATTGGAAACCAGCCTGTTAGTGTTATTCATGGTGGTGATAATCCCGGCACCTATGTGTGCAAAGAGCTTGTTTACTCCTATGCCATGTGGATTAGCGCCGCTTTTAATTTGAAAGTTATACGCACGTTTGACGCAATCCAAACCTCTCAATCAGCAACTACAGCAGAAGATAAGATTAAAGCGGGTATTCTGATCCTTGAATCTGCAGCTAAGATGCTTAACCTCTCCAATTCTTCCAAGTTAGCTGGATACCAAACTCTGCAACAATTTGCCGGTATACCGCAGCTTATGCCTGCGTATGCTATAGATGCCCCTGCGGATGCTGTTGATGGTTCCAGTCTCCCCACAAAAGCGCTAAGCGCAATCCTCAAAGAAAACAATATCCCCGTCTCGCCCCGTAAAGCCTACCTACGATTACAGCAACTGGGGATCGTAGAACGTAAACAGCGCCCTAGTAGTTCAGCAAAAGCCAAAAATGGTATGCGTGAATTTTGGAGTGTGAC
Source organism: Hafnia sp. (assembly GCF_036648275.1). Taxonomy (NCBI): domain Bacteria; kingdom Pseudomonadati; phylum Pseudomonadota; class Gammaproteobacteria; order Enterobacterales; family Hafniaceae; genus Hafnia; species Hafnia sp. Next base: position 4,984 of record NZ_JAVXIQ010000001.1, read on the forward strand.
AACCAAAGGCCTTGTGTATGGCAAGAATGTCACTAGTCCACAAAATCCTCGTGAAACTCAGCCACATTTTTTTGACTCAAAAATTAAAGACTTGGTCGAATTGATGATGACAGCTAACGCGGCATAGGTGGTACTTAATGAGATTGTTACTGACTGCTTTTCCTCAGTCAGACTTGGGCGTGGTTTTACTGCGCCCCGGTACCGGTCTGATGCACCATTTCAAACCGCTACAGCGTTTATACATTTCCGATGAGCCAAAGGCGCTGCGTGAGCTACCAACGGGTGAAGTTCCTGCCGAACATCAGACACTAGCCGCAGATCCGCGCCTGTCTGCTTTCTGGGCTAATGATCGCGTTTATCGAGCAGTTGGTGGGCTGGATAGTTTGCTCACATGGCTGGATAGGAAGGATGAATGCCAGTGGCATGCGGATTGGCACCATAAAGAGCTAGTCACAACGCCGTACGAGGGCGGTGCGGTTCGGCTGTGTTGGAGTTGTGACAATCGTACACATACGCATTTTACTGAAGCCATGATGTCGATTGCTATGCAGAACAGGATTGAATGCTTACTTGAGGCCATTCGCATCAAACTGGATTTGAGTGAAGGGCGAGAGATTTCATTTGCTGAGGTGTGCTGGTGGGCGACGCTTAACGGCGTAGCTGACCTTCTTCCTGCGTACGCTATTACTGGGATGGAACTCCCCACCATCGGAGGCACAACGAAAGAGGCGGATATTAACCCGTGGGAGCCAGATCCATTCTCTATTGTTGCCGAGCTGGTGGAGCAGGTAAAACCCATTATCAAGCTTGCGGGTGATGAGGCACCACCAGCGAGCTTTATGTTGAAACCTAAACTGGCACGCTGGGAGTGTGAGAAGTACACGCGGTGGGTAAAAACGCAAAAGTGCTGCGGTTGCAGTAAACCAGCTGACGATCCGCATCATGTGATTAATCACGGCTTGGGCGGCATGGGAACCAAAACGCATGACCTGTTCGTGTTGCCGCTATGCAGGCGGTGCCACGACAAGTTGCACAAGGATGTTGGGGCGTGGGAGCAGGAACACGGGGATCAGCGATTCCTATTGATTGAATTTTTAAATTACGCGCTGGGTGTTGGCGCAATTTTCAAAGCGTAAAGTGTGTGGGGAGCGCTGAGTAATGAGAACTTGTAACTTAGAATATGTTCGTGAGCGCTTAAATCTGGCGTTGGCGGATTATGGAAGCAGAACAAAAGGGCAGCTTGATGCGTTTCAGGGGGCTGCGTTAATCAATACAACACGATACAAGCGTAGGCCAGCGGTCGAGGTTGGTGGTCAGTATCGGCAATCTGACCCTGTAGCATGTTCAGAGACACGCGGTGGCAAGAGGCCAAAGCCACCGATCGAGGAAATAACATTCTGCCTCAGCTCTTGGCGCCGAGCTGTATTTGAGTTGGAAGGCCACCAGCGTGCATGGGTTTATTACTGTTATGCGCATAATCTTGAATACGATTATCAAGTTCAGATCACCACCCATGTTTGGGAGGAGTATAAAAAAACCTTAGCAGGTAAACGGATCACTAAAAAAGTGACGGCACGTATAGCGAGGCTTGTATGGCTGGCAGTACAGCAACATGCACATAGCTGTGGTGGAGTTCTAGGCAAGAATTATTCCGCGACTGAGTTGGCTAAGCTAATGGGCATTGAGTTGAATAATTGGTCAACTAATTATGCTATCCACTGGCGAGGCATATTGATGGTTTGCCATAGCCTTGATAATACTTCTCTACATGACACGATCGAGACAAGATCGGCTAACAAGCCTAACTTTAATTACGTGATGCTTGCAAAAATGAATAAATTGAGCGATATTTAACGTTAATTTGGTATGTTGCCAAAATTACATGTAAACCCGCCTAGTGCGGGTTTTTTTGTGTCTTTTTCAAGAATGAGTTGCTGTTGGCATTGGACAGAGTTACTAGTGTTGTAACGCAACGAAAAAAGAGAAAAAGACATGCTAAATCAGAATGATATGACGCAAGAAGCATCGGTAGTGCTTGCTTGTTTGAGTCGTTTAAGTTGGTGGTCTGCGGCTTACCTTGGCGGCTTGTTAAAGATTAGCGAAGCGCGCTGCCAGTTTATTTTGACTCAGTTGGCGATGGCTGGTTTAGTTGAAGAAGATAAGACAGAGAACAAATTCAAACGCTGCTAGCTTTGCTGGTGGCTTCTAAGCTGTGAAATGGGCGGCTGGGTTGTGTTGTAGCACTTCCCAGCCATGCACCCGTTGTATGAGTCACGGGCGCAACAAGGCCCACCGCTTGTGTGCACAAAGCGGATCTGAGCCTATCAAAAAAGGCCCAAAACATCCATGAAAAATACTGTGAATTTAAACAGTATCAATCTTGTAAACGCTGATTCACTCGAATTTATTAAAACCCTTCCTGATAATTGCATAGACCTCATAGCAACCGATCCACCTTATTTTAAAGTTAAACCGAATGGGTGGGACAATCAGTGGCGCGGTGATAGTGACTATTTGCAATGGCTTGATCAATGCCTTGCCGAGTTCTACAGAGTATTAAAGCCTGCTGGCAGCTTGTACCTGTTTTGTGGCCATAGGCTGGCATCGGACATTGAAATACTTATGCGGCAGCGCTTTAACGTGCTGAACCATATTATCTGGGCTAAGCCATCAGGCCGCTGGAATGGCTGCAATAAAGAAAGCCTACGGGCGTATTTCCCGGCAACTGAGCGCGTGTTATTTGCTGAACATTACCAAGGCCCATGTAAGCCCAAGCAGGACGGCTACGCGGTTAAATGTACCGAGCTTAAACAGAACGTCCTCATGCCGCTGATCGATTATTTCCGTGATGCGCGAAACGCGCTGGGCGTATCGAGTAAAGAGATACACGCGGCAACCGGCAAGCAAATGGCCTCACACTGGTTTACTGAAAGTCAGTGGCAGCTACCGAGCGAGCAGGACTATTTAAAGCTGCAGGCGTTGTTTGAACGTATAGCGAAAGAAAAGCACCAGCGTAATGAACTAAGCGATCCACACCACCAGCTTGTTGCGGAATATAGAGCGCTGTCGCGGCGTTACATTGAGTTGTCGCAAGAGTTTAAGGCATTACGCCGTCCGTTCTCTGTTTCTGCGCTTGTGCCGTTTACTGACGTTTGGACGTATAAGCCAGTCCAGTTCTATCCGGGCAAACATCCATGTGAAAAGCCTGCTGAAATGATGCGTGACATTATCGCGGCAAGCAGCAAGCCCGGTGACGTTGTGGCTGATTTCTTTATGGGTTCGGGTTCAACCATTAAGCAGGCCATAAAGATGGGGTGTTATGTAATAGGGGTAGAGTTGGAGAAGGAGCGTTTTAAACAGACCGAGGAAGAAGTATTAGCGTTAACTAATAACTGAAAAATCTGAAATAGCGGCCTAATATTGTATGGGTTGCCATTATAAGATACGGTTTGAAGTGTCGCGGCGGCGGGTTGTTTTGTGAGAGAAGTGATCTTAGTTAGTCGCCACGGCATTCAGTACATCACTCAGCGAAGAAGGGATAGCCCGGAGCGTTTGATGTACTGCACAATCGCATGAGCCATCTCTTTGTAGCATCGAATACAGGTGCGTGTCTTTCAACTTAGAGGGATGGCTCAGTCGATTGTGGTGTTTGCACTACTGTGAAGGTAATGGCTGGCGGGATTAGTTCACGAGCTCCTAGAAAAACCACCCGGTATCAGGTTGACCAGCGCCTAAGTGATACCACCGGGATAAGTACCGGGCACCACAATTCTTTATAGCTTGCTACTGTTGAAGATCTGACACGCTAGACGTTCGGAGATAAGCGCCGAAGCATCAAGCCATAAATCATATATAGAGGCTACCTTCGGGTGGCCTTTTTCATATCTAGCGCCCAGCCAACAATCATCCACACATTAAACACCTTCTAGCTGAGAGTGGTTACGGCTGGGCGCTATTCCTTAAATCAAAATGGAGTAATCCCAATGTCTGAGCCGTTAATCGGCACCGGAACAGCCTCGGCTGCGTTAACTGGCGTCACATTTGTAGGATTGCTATCTGGTGTTGATGCTGGCGTTGTAATTGGCGCATTTGCTGGTGCTGTGGTTTTCGTGTTGTCCGCTACTGAATTCCCTATCTGGAAGCGTCTCGTATTCTTCGGGATTTCATTTGTGCTAGGTGTTCTAACTGCGGGTTTTGCTGCGTCGATGATCAGCACTGTTACACCGGATTCCGTTGTAGTTGAGAAGTCTATAGGTGCGCTGGTGGCTTCTGCCACAGTTGTGCGGATCTTAATGGTTATTATCTCAAGGTCTAGTAACCCCACGTTGAACTTCAAAGGGGGTGGCAAATGACACTCCAGATTATATTGCTTCACATTAATGCGTTGGCCTGCGGCCTGATAGCCTTGCGTTTAATGCTCTTTAATCGTCAGGGAGCAAAGCATAAGTGGTTGGGCGCTATTGGGGCTTACGTCCTCATAGTTGCAGCAGCGTCGGTCCCCATTCGGATCATCACTGGCACATATATCTCGGCTGATATTTCGGAAACGCTGATTAATATCATGTTCTGCGGTCTGGTTCTTAGGGCGCGGGGCAACTTCATGCAGTTATTCAGGAACCCTATCTAATGATTCTCGAACAGTTTCAAAAGGCGGCTGATATTAGCGCCGGATTAGCTGCGCGCTGGTTTCCGCACATCGATGCAGCAATGAAAGAATTTGGTATTACGGCGGCAACCGATAAGGCGATGCTTATTGCTCAGGTCGGCCATGAGTCGGGCGGTTTCCGGCAGGTTGTTGAGTCACTGAATTACACACCAGGAGCGCTGTTAGCTGTGTTTGGTAAGCGTATTACTCAACAGCAAGCCAATGCTCTCGGGCGAACGACAGCGCAATCTGCTCGACAAGATGCGATCGCCAATCTTGTTTATGCCAACCGCTTAGGTAATAAAGCTTCGGGTGATGGTTGGAAGTACCGAGGCCGTGGCCTTATCCAGATTACCGGGCTTGATAACTATCGCGCATGCGGCGCCGCGTTAAAGCTTGATTTGGTGACTAATCCAGAGCTGCTCGAGTTAGATCTACAAGCTGCGCGCTCAGCTGCATGGTTCTACACATCAAAAGGCTGCATGGCCTATGGTGCTGATGTTTACCGTGTGACGCAGATTATCAACGGCGGTTTGAATGGTATCGATGATCGCAAGGTGCGTTACAACAAAGCGCGGGCGGCGCTGTTGGTATGAAAATAAAATTTGAGTATTCCACAGCGCACTTTGCCGATGATTTGAAGCCGTCTCATGGGCCACAGAAATGGCCGTGGTGGCGTTTATTTGCAATTGCCGTTGTTCGTCAGGATATTCCTCGACCATCGACAGGCCGAAGAATGTGGCTTTATACGCGCTGGGGCGCTGGATATGTGGGATTTTATCTAGTCAGGCGAAGAGTATGAATATAAATTTCAGTTGGCGAATGATGGCAATAGGTCTGTTGCTTGTGGCGTTGGTCGCTGCTGGGAAAATAGCTAGCCATTATCGCGATAAATACCAAGAACAAACAAAAGCAACTGAGCGTCTGCAGGGGGAGGTTGATGGGCAAGCCTCGATCATTGCTGGGCAGTCTTTGCAGTTCAACCGCTTCAATCAGATAGCGTCGGCAGCGGGTCAGTATGGCGTGACAGTCCAAGCCAGAGCGCAGGAGAAAGAAATTGAATACCGCAGGATTATTGAGAAAGAGCCGACCTGTGATCTGCTTATCCCTGCTGATATTGCTAGCGGGTTGCTCGAGTACACGCACCGTCTACGTGCCACAGCCTTGCACACCAATACCAGCGACGTTAACTCAGATGGTAGTGCCACCGTTGCCACCAGCTCGATAACGTATTGTCAGGCTGTTCTGTGGATTAGGCCGCTATTAGCAACTATCGATCAAGCTAATAACAAATTATCAAGTATTGATAATTTAGAGTACGTGCGTCATTTAAAACAGGTGGGTGCCAGTGAGTAAGAAAATCTTTTGCTAATCGATTCGTTAATCGCTATTAATCAAGTTATAGAAGTTTGGTACATAATTGCTGATAATCGCCATCACTCAAATTAGTAATGTTAATAAGGTGAGAAGATGGACGCAGATATTATTTCATTTGAATCTCTTCTTGCTGCTCAAGAGGCAGCAAGATGGTCTCTATGGACAATGATTGGTGGGTGGGTATCAGGGCTAGCAACTACAGTTGCTTGTTTTATAGCTTTACGAAGCACTAATTCTTGGCGCGAACAAGAGAAGTATAAACGTATTATTTTGTTAAAAGAGTCTATATTTTCATACAAATCAACCCTTTACTATGTCCCGAATGATTTTAAACCATCACCGGAATTTAAAGATATAGCATTTCAATTGCAGGGTGCCTTGGATGCTATACACAAGCAATGTCTATTGCTCGGGTATGATGAGATGCCTAATAATGAGATATGGAAAGCGTTTTTTGAACTGTTTGCGTTGCACAGTGAATTACTTCAAGGAAATATTAAAGCCAAAGTATTAGTTGAAGCCATCTCAAAACTTTCACTACTGGTCAAGACTAAACAGTAGAATTAACCACGTTAATAATATTTAGTTAATAGGTGGTGTTTTCAAGGATTCAATGAAGCACTGAAAACAATGTCACAAAATTGCCATCATTCAAATGATAATCATTCAATTATAAAATAATCCCCATTATCGAAAAGGTACTCCCGAGAGGGGTCTTTGCCACGGGGCGGCGACCTCGCGGAAAACGCCTCATTTTTGGATTTTGATCTGCCATCACCACTACCTCAACATTTTGAAAATAATAGCTAAATTATTTTTCAGTGGTGAATGTGACTGTTTTTTGTTCATCACTGGAGTGGAGAATGGATAAAGAGTTAACAAATCTCACGCTCAATATCAGCCAACTTGCAGCACTTTCGGATGTTCATCGCCAAACAGTGACGGCGCGTCTAAAGAATGTGGCAACTTCTGGTGGGAATGAATCAAACCTTAAGCTCTATAAATTAACGTCGGTTCTCTCTGAACTGATGAAGATGCCAACGCCGGTTTCAGGTGATGACATGGCGCCGCAGGATCGCAAAGCTTGGTACCAGTCAGAACGTGAGCGGCTCAAATTCGAACAAGAGATAGGGGAGTTACTCCCCGCAAGTGATGTGGCACGGGAAATGGCGTCTATGGCCAAGGCGATGATCCAAGGTCTGGAAACCTTACCGGATATTCTTGAGCGTGATTGCGCGATGACACCATCAGCGGTGCTACGTGTTCAAAACATCATAGACGATATGCGTGATCAGATTGCCCAAAAAGTGGCTGATGCTGACACCTCAATGCCAGAGGAGGGAGAGCCAGAGGAGGCGTGATGGCGTCGCAGGTTACAGCCAGCGTATTACGTAAAAACACCTATGGATTACTGAGTGCGCCTCGGCGCATGCCTGTCGCGGATGCTGTTGCTCGGTATATGCGTGTCCCCGTTGGGGCGGGTAACTCAGTACCTTGGGACCCGATGGTTGCGCCCTATATTGTAGAACCAATGAACTGCCTTGCCTCACGTGAATATGATGCGGTGATATTCGTTGGCCCTGCGCGAACTGGTAAAACAATCGGACTCATTGATGGGTGGGTTGTCTATAACGTAGTTTGCGATCCTTCGGACATGCTGGTTATCCAGATGACGCAGGACAAAGCGCAAGAGCATTCTAAAAAACGTCTTGCCCGAACATTTCGCTGCAGTCCAGAAGTGACTAAATGCTTAAGCCCACGCCGCAACGATAATAATGTTTACGATCGCGTGTTCCTCAACGGTAGCTACTTAAAGTTGGGTTGGCCATCGATCAATGTCATGTCCTCATCGGACTTTAAATGCGTGGCGCTAACGGATTATGACCGTTTCCCCGAGGATATTGATGGAGAGGGGGATGGTTTTTCTCTGGCATCAAAACGCACGACAACCTTTATGTCCGCGGGTATGACGCTGGTGGAAAGCTCTCCCGGCAGAGAAATAACCGATCTGAAGTGGAAACGAACATCGATACATGAAGCACCACCAACGACAGGTATTTTATCTCTCTATAACCGAGGTGATCGCCGTCGCTGGTATTGGCCTTGTCCTCATTGTGGTGAGTATTTCCAGCCAGCCATGAGCTCAATGAATGGCTACCGTGATAATCCCGATCCTGTCGTTGCCAGTGAATCAGCTTTTTTGCTTTGCCCTCATTGCGAGGGACATATTTTGCCCGCACAAAAACGCGAGTTAAATAATCTCGGGATATGGCTGATTGAAGGGCAGCGTATTGATCGGCATGGCGTGATTTCTGGCGAGGCGCGTCGATCACGTATCGCATCGTTTTGGATGGAAGGACCCGCCGCGGCTTATCAAACATGGGCGCAACTGGTCTATAAATTACTGACTGCTGAGCAGGAGTATGAGCGAACAGGCAGTGAGGAAACGCTTAAGGCGGTTATTAATACGGACTGGGGATTGCCTTACGCACCACGCTCTAGCACCGAACAGCGTAAAGGAGAAAGCCTTAAGGCCCGCGCTGAGGAAGTGGCTAAGCGGACGGTGCCACCAGGAGTACGGTTTCTTGTGGCCACAGTCGATGTGCAGGGTGGTAAACACCGCCGCTTTGTTGTGCAGGTTATAGGTTATGGTGCTCATGGTGAACGGTGGGTGATTGATCGATTCAATATCAAGCAGTCAATGCGTGCCGGGCCAAACGGCGAGAGCCTCCCCATTGACCCCGCAGGCTATCTCGAGGATTGGGATTTATTACGTACTGATGTACTTGATAGAACGTGGCCCTTAGCGGCTGATCCCACAAGTCATTTGCCGGTGTTGGCGATGGCAGTGGATAGCGGTGGTGAGGATGGCGTAACGGGTAACGCATATGACTTTTGGCGCCAGTGTCGTCGTGATGGGGTGCATAAAAAAGTCTATCTCTTTAAAGGGGCGAGCCAGTCAAACGGTAAGATCATCAGCAAAACACTGCCTGATAATACCGACCGACCGAATCGTCGTGCAGAGGCCCGCGGGGATGTGCCTCTTTATCTCTTACAAACGAATGCCCTCAAAGATCGAATCAATAACGCGCTATCGCGTGAAACGGTAGGGGCTAATTACATACATTTTCCTGAGTGGCTGGGTGAATGGTTCTATGACGAGCTGACCTATGAGGAGCGAAGTCCAGACGGAAAATGGACGAAACCGGGCAAGGGGGCTAATGAAGCCTTCGACCTCATGGTGTATGCCCATGCATTGGTTATGTTGCGCGGGTACGAAAGGATAAATTGGGAAAAACCACCTCCTTGGGCGCGATCACTTGATGAATCCACACCTGTATTATCGCCTCGCCCCGCTCAGACTAAAACATCCGAAGTATCAACTCATAAGACAACACAATCACAGACTCAGCATGAGGCTACGGCCTCGGCGTGGGCGCCATCGACGACAGGAGGCTGGTTATGAATCAGACCGATATTGAAGACATGATCCAGTGTTATCTGGAAGCCGAGAAAACATTACTACAGGGGAAGTCGATCACCTTTAATGGACAGTCGATGACGATGGAGAACCTCGGCGAAATTCAGAAAGGCCGAATGTCTTGGGAGCGTCGTCTTGTGCAGTATCAAGCCAGCCAACGGGGACGGTCATCACATAAACTGGCGAGGTTTGTATGAGCCTATTAGATGAAGCCATTGGTTTAGTATCACCGGGCTGGAAAGCGGCACGTCTTAAATCTCGGGCGATGATCCGGGCGTATGAAGCCGTTACTCCGACAAGAACGCACCGTGCTAAACGTGAAAACCGCAATGCCAATCAGCTGACCCAATCAGGGGGGCGCTCGTTACGTGAGCAGGCTCGATGGCTCGATTGTAACCATGACTTGGTGATTGGTCTGTTGGATAAACTGGAGGAACGTATTGTTGGTGCCCGCGGAATCATTGTAGACCCTCAACCCATTTTAAAAACGGGTTTGGTTGCCGATGAGTTAGCGAAAGACATTCGTGCGGCTTGGGCGGAGTGGTCTGTTGCGCCGGATGTTACAGGGCAGTTTACGCGCCCCGTGCTAGAGCGGTTGATGGCACGCACGTGGTTACGTGATGGTGAGGTGTTTGGGCAAATGGTGAGCGGGGCTGCAGCAGGGCTAAATCCTACGGGCAACGTTCCCTTTTGGATCGAAGCATTAGAGCCTGATTTTATCCCGCTTGAGCTAAATGACGAGGGTAAGGGGATTTGTCAGGGTGTTGCGCTCAATGAGTGGGGGCGTCCGACAAAATACGTTGTGTATAAAACATTAACTCGTTTGGGCAGCGCGCAGGGAAACACGAAAGAAATCGCCGCAGACAGCATGGTTCATCTGAAGTTTATGCGTCGGTTGCACCAAATTCGTGGCAATAGTTTGCTCGCTGGGGTGCTGATGCGTCTAAGTGCACTCAAAGAGTATGAGGATGCTGAACTGACTGCAGCGCGTATTGCGGCGGCTTTGGGCATGTTTGTTAAGAAAGGCGATCCCCAAACCTACGGTGATAACGAAGGTTCAGGCTCATCAGATGGTCCTCGAGAATTAGATATCCAGCCGGGCATGCTTTTTGATGGGCTACAGCCCGGCGAAGATATTGGCATGATTAAATCCGACCGGCCAAATCCCAACCTAGAAACTTTCCGTAATGGCCAACTGCGAGCGGTTGCAGCCGGTAGCCGTGGAAGCTTTTCCAGTATTGCCCGTAACTACAACGGGACTTACAGCTCACAGCGCCAAGAGCTGGTGGAATCGTTTGAGGGCTACAGCATTTTGCAAGATGCATTTATCGCGGCGGTGAGTCGCCCGATTTACCGCAATTGGCTTCAAATGGCGATCACATCAGGTGTGATTAATGTCCCCCTCGATGTGGATAGGGAGACTCTTTTCAATGCGGTATACAGCGGGCCGGTGATGCCGTGGATTGATCCGTTGAAAGAGGCTAATTCGTGGCGGGTGCTTTTACGTGGCGGTGCAGCCACGGAGGGCGATTGGGTTCGGGCTCGGGGGGCAAATCCGGGCGATGTTAAACGCCGCCGCAAGGCCGAAATTGATGAAAACGCCACCTTAGGACTGAAATTTGACACAGACCCGGCGAACGATAAAGGGGAAGGCAGTGAGCAAAAAACAAAAAAATAGTGTGTTTATGACTCCGCGAGCGGCTGCGAACGGGGAGAAAAACTGGTTTCGAATGAAAGCCAGTGGAGAACGGTCTGCTGATATTTATATCTTTGATGAGATCGGTTATTGGGGAGTGAGTGCGCGGCAGTTTGCTAGCACATTGAAAGCGCTGGGCGAGTTAGACCATATCAACTTACATATTCACTCGCCGGGTGGAGATGTGTTTGATGGCATTGCCATTTACAACTTACTTAACAGCCACCCTGCGAGCAAAACGGTCTATATCGATGGGCTGGCCGCATCGATGGCTTCAGTTATTGCGATGGTCGGTAACCCTATCATCATGCCTGAAAATGCGATGATGATGATCCACAAGCCGTGGGGCATTACGGGGGGCGATGCGGATGATATGCGTGATTACGCCGATCTCCTTGATAAGGTCGAAACGGTGCTTATCCCCGCATATGCCAAGAAAACCGGCAAGACTACTGACGAATTAGCCGACATGCTGAGCGCTGAAACATGGCTTTCTGGACGAGAGTGTGTGGAGCATGGTTTTGCTGATCAACTGACAACATCTGTGCAGGCAATGGCTTGCATTCATTCAAAACGTATTGAGGATTTTGATTCCATGCCTAATTCATTAAAGAATATGATTATTGCGCCAAAGGCCCAAGCCCCCGTATCAACACCACAGGCAGCTCCGACTGCTGCGCCAGCCACGGTTGATGAGAACGCTATCCGCGCTCAGGCGCGAGAAGAACAAAAACAGCGCATTAATGGTATTAAAGACCTGTTTGCGATGTTTGGCGGTAAGCATCAAACCCTGCAGGCATCCTGTATTGAGGATATCGAATGTTCTGTCGAGCAAGCGAAAGATAAACTGCTTGCTGAATTGGGCAAAGATGCGACGCCATCAAATAAGAACACGCCTCATAACCTTATTCATGCGAGTAACGGTAATTTCACCGGTGACGGTATTCGTCAGGCGATTATGGCGCGTGCAGGCTATGAAGAACGTCAGAATGATAACGTCTACAACGGTATGACATTGCGTGAATATGCACGTATGTCACTGACTGAGCGCGGTATTGGCGTGTCCTCGTTGAATCCTGTTCAAATGGTGGGGCTGGCGCTAACCCACAGTACATCGGATTTTGGCAATATCCTGCTCGATGTCGCGAATAAGTCGATCTTGCAAGGGTGGGAAGAGGCGGAGGAAACCTTCGAGATCTGGACTAAAAAAGGGCAGTTGTCGGACTTTAAAACCGCTCATCGTGTAGGTTTAGGGGGCTTCCCTTCCCTGCGAAAGGTTCGAGAGGGGGCAGAGTATAAATACATCACAACCAAAGATCGTGGTGAGTCAATTGCCTTGGCAACCTACGGTGAAATTTTCTCAATTACGCGTCAGGCACTGATTAACGATGATCTAAACCAGTTAACTGATGTCCCGATGAAAATGGGCCGAGCAGCGAAGGCGACCATTGGCGATCTGGTTTATGAAATTCTTACGGCGAACGCCGTGCTGTCTGATGGTAAAAAACTCTTCAGTCCAGACCACAAGAACGTAAGCACTGGGGCGATTGATGTCGCTAATTTGGACAAAGCCCGCTTGTTGATGCGAACCCAAAAAGAAGGTGATCGAAGCCTTAATATCCGTCCAGCATTTATGCTGGTACCAACAGCGCTAGAAACACTCGCTAATCAGACGATTAAGTCTGTAAGCGTCAAAGGTGCTGATATCAACGCGGGGATCATCAACCCAATCCAGAACTTTGCAACCGTCATCAGTGAAGCCCGTCTGGATGATAAAGATGCAGCCGCATGGTATCTGGCGGCGGCTAAAGGGACGGATACGATTGAGGTTGCTTATCTTAATGGTGTGGATGTGCCCTATATCGATCAGCAAGAAGGCTTTAATACTGACGGGATTGCCACTAAGGTCCGTATTGATGCCGGTGTAGCTCCGTTAGATCATCGCGGTTTGGTGTATTCAAGCGGCAAATAACATTCCACACATGTGATGTGAACAGCCCTAACGGGCTTTTTTTATACCTAAAATCCGGCCCCATTGGGGCCGTGGAGCAAAGAGTATGGCTACGAATTTTGTGCAAGATGGCAATGTGATCGAGGTTGTTAATGGTAACGCCGACCTAATTTCCAGCGGTGAACCTATCGTAATTGGCGATATTGTCGGTGTGGCAATTACTGATATTCCCGTGGGAGATGCAGGGGCCGCAATGGTAAGCGGTGTCTTTTTGCTACCAAAATTAGCGGCAGACGTGATCCCTATGGGGAAAAAAGTGGCGCTAAAAGATGGGAAAATTCAATTGGACGCTACTGATGCGGTGGCCGCAGGTATTGCATGGGAGGCTGCTGATAAAAATAGCGTCATGATTGAAGTGAAACTCAATGGCTAGCCCGTTTGTGCAGCTCACGGCAAAAATGGATCGTGTGACCGCTGAACGCTTTGGCAAAGCGGTCACCATCAATGGGCAGTCTTATACGGCCGTTGAGTCTCATCTATTGCCTGAAATGGGCCCTGTGCAGGGGGATGGTGTTTCATTAGTGGTTTTTTCATTGGCATATTCACCACGCCGCAACGACAACGTGGTGGTGGATGATGGGTCCTATATCGTCACCCGTCATCAGCTCTTTAATGGAAAACCTCAGATTTGGCTGGAGTAGCGCTATGTCAGTTAAAGGGCTTGAACAGGCGATCCTAAATCTGAATAGCTTGAGTCGGATAATGGTGCCCACGGCAACGGCGCAGGCCGTCAATCGTGTGGCCGCGCGAGCCATTAGTCACAGCACGCGTAAGGTAGCAAAAGAAGCGCGAGTGGATGACAACCGGCGAAAGGGGCTCCCTGTCAAATTGGTCAGGCAGCGAGCTCGATTAAGGAAGGCCAAACCGGATCGTCCAATTGCGTCGATCAAAATAAATCGAGGCAACCTTCCGGCGATTAAATTAGGCGCTGCGCGTGTGCGTCTCTCTCGTCGCAGAGAGGCCAAACACGGTAAGGGCAGCGTACTTAAAGTGGGGCCCTACACCTTTCGCAATGCTTTTATTCAGCAACTAGCTAATGGCCGCTGGCAAGTGATGCGCCGTGTTGGGCGTGCCCGTTATCCCATTGATGTGGTGAAGGTCCCCCTGTCTGGGCCGTTGACCGAAGCATTTATGGCATCGTCGTCACAACTTATCGATAGCGACATGCCAAAAGAGTTGGCCTCGGCGCTGAAAAATCAACTGAGACTACATATCAAACGATGAGCAAACATACCCAGATCCGTCAGGCCGTAACGTCACAGCTTCAACGTGAAATTACTGAGCCAGTGACATGGTTTGATGGGCGCCCTGCCTTTCTTGATGAGCAAGATCTTCCCGCTGTTGCCGTTTATCTCTCTGATGCGGAATACACCGGAGACACCTTGGATGAGGATAGTTGGCAAGCAGCGTTACATGTTGAGGTGTTTCTTAAATCGGCCCAGCCAGACAGTGCGCTAGATAGCTGGATGGAGTCGCACATTTATCCCGCACTGTCCAATATCCCAACGCTCGATACCCTGATTGAGACGATGACCCCCCAAGGTTATGACTACCAACGTGATGAGGAGATGGCGACGTGGGGCTCGGTTGATCTGACTTATCTTCTCACTTATTCAATGTAAGGATGTTATATGACAACACCTAACCCACTGGCACCGGTAAAAGGTGCGGGTACCACGCTATGGCTCTATACCGGCAAGGGTGACCCTTATGGAAACCCGTTAAGCGATGCTGATTGGTCGCGTTTGGCGAAAATTAAAGATCTTCAACCCGGCGAAATGACCGCCGAATCCTATGATGATACCTATCTCGATGATGAAAACGCCGATTGGAGCAGCACGGCGCAAGGAGAGAAATCTGCTGGGGATACCAGTTTTACCCTCGCGTGGAAACCCGGAGAGAGTGGCCAACAAGGGTTGGTTGAATGGTTTACTGAAGGGGATGTTCGTGGCTATAAAATCAAATATCCCAACGGTGCGGTTGATGTGTTCCGTGGTTGGATTAGTAGCCTAGGCAAAGCGATCCCAGCGAAAGAAGTCATTACCCGTACGGTAAAAGTTACCAACTCAGGCAAGCCGTCACTGGCTGAAGATTTACGCACACCGGCAGTCCCTGTCACTGGGGTAACCGTCACCCCTGCGACCGGCAATATTGCGGTTGGCGCCTCTGAAAGTGTCACGTTCGCGATTCAGCCAGACAATGCCACGGATAACACTTTGCGGGTTGCATCATCAGATCTAAAAACGGCGACCGTCGTGGTAAAGGATAAGGTTGCTACGGTCACGGGTGTTAAGGCGGGAAAAGTCGAAATTATCGGCATGACGAATGATGGTCAACATGTGGCCATAGCAACGTTTACCGTGGCGTAACTTCTCTCTATTTCATTTCAATGGCCCCTGACTGGGGCCTTTTTTATAGGTATTTGTCATGTTTTTGAAAAAAGAAACGTTTAAGTACAACGGCCAGTCTGTCGTATTGCACCAAATCTCGGCATTACAGCGCGTGGAGTATTTTGATTATTTAGCCTCGAAAGAAGCCATTAGCGATGAGGGAAGCGAAAGTTTACGTCATACAGCGCAGCTTGTGCGTCTTAATGTGGATGTAAATGCATGGCTGATTTCTCGCTCGTTATCCCATGAAACACCAGAGTGCGATGAAAATGAGCTTCACCAAACTATCCAAAAAACATGGCCTAGCGAAGCAATTAACGAAGCGGTGGAAATAGTGCTAGCGCTTAGCGGCATGCATCCCAAGTCAGCAGACGAGGCTGCTCCCTCGCCTGATACCGTTGAGCCGGTAGAGGAAAAGCCGCTGGCAAAATAGCGGCCCGCGAGCGGGCATTTGCACAGCGTCTGGCTCATGAGTTTCGGCGCCCAGACTGGCGCCGTATGCTCAGTGAAATGAGCGCCACCGAGTTCTCAGATTGGGCAAATTATTTTGCGCTAACTCCGTTTAGTGACCAGTTACTGGATGCGGAGTTTGCCACGATGAAAGAGATGCTTGTGACCGTGTTCGCGAGTGGGGGCGAAATACGCGCTGAAGATTTTAGCCTGCTTTCCCAGCCAGAACGTGAAGAGGTTAAAACGGATGATGAACTTATGCTGATCGGTGAAGGTGCCTACGGGGGAGTTCGATATGTCCCAACAAATTAGCGACTTAGTTATTAATCTCGATGTAGATACTGCCACGTTTAAAGAGCAAATGGCGCGTATCCGTGGGCAACTATCAGGCATGGGGAAAGATGCAGATGGTTCATCGGATCGAATGCGTAAGCTGGTGGATAGTCAAACCAACGCAATCAAAGGGATGGGGGATACCAATGCTCGGGTAATGAGCGAGGTTAAATCTCAGCAGTCTTCTACGGCCGATACGCTCAAAAAGGATTGGGAAAAAGCATCCAAAGCGGTCGATGAAACTCACCGACGTGTCGCGGAGTTGAACCGAAAATTACAGGAGAGTCAGTCTCAGAGCTCGGCATTAGGTCGCGATCAGGATGCGCTGACGGCCTCATTTTTTCGACAAATTGATGGTACCAAGCAGCTGAGTAACGGGATGCAATCGCTTGGGCGCATTCAGGAACAGATCCGTGCCGCGCGGAAAAATGGCAACATTACCCAGCAAGACTATCTCACTCTTCTATCGCATTCTTCCGCACGTATTAAAGAAACGGCACTGGCAGAGGCGGAGGCTGGTAAGCAAAAAGCGCGATTTTTACAGCAGCTAAAATCTCAGGTTGTCGCACAGAAACTTTCTGGTACTGAGCTTTTGCGCTTCAAAGCGGCTCAAGTCGGGGCTGGTGATGCGGCAGAACTGTATATCCGCAAATTAGAGACAGCTAAAACAGCAACCCGCAACCTTGGCATACAAAGTGCGGCAGCGCGTCGTGAACTGGGTGTTTTGGTGGGGGAACTGGCTCGAGGTAACTTTGGGGCCTTGCGAGGGTCAGGCATTACCTTGGCGAACCGTGCTGGATGGATAGAACAATTGATGAGCCTACGCGGATTAGGCTTAGCCGCCGTTGTGGGAGGGATTGCAACAGCGGTCTATGTGCTGGGAAAAGCATGGTACCAAGGTTCAGAAGAAGCCGTGGCCTTTAATCGGCAACTGATTCTAACGGGTAATTATGCGAGTAAAACATCGGCTGAACTACAGTCTATGGCGAAATCACTGTCGGGCGGCGGTATCACTCAGGGCGCCATGTCGAGTGCGTTAGCCTCAGTGGTGGGCAGCGGTAGTTTTTCTGGCAATGCCGTTACGATGATTGCAGATACTGCCGCTAAGATGCAGGCCAGCGTAGGCCAGTCCGTGGATGAGACAATCAGGCAGTTTAAACGCTTGCAGGATGATCCCGTGCAGTCGGTTTTGGAACTGGATAAAACGCTGCACTTTCTAACGGCAACCCAACTCGAGCAGATCACTACACTGGCAGAGCAGGGACGTACAACGGATGCTGCTCGGATAGCGATGGACACCTACGCTAATGCTATGCGTGCTCGAAGTGCCGATATTAAAAATAATCTCGGAGACTTGGAGAGCGCGTGGAAATGGTTAGGCAATGCTGCATCCGGCGCGTGGGATCAGATGCTGAATGTCGGGCGTGAGAGCACACTAAAAGACAAGGTAGAGTCTACCCGCCAACAGCTCGAGCGAGCTCAAAAGGATCTAGATAGTCTGCAACGTGGGGGGGCGGCGGACTCCACGGGATATGGCTATGGGCGTAAAAATGACTCTCTGATCTCGCAGCAAGAGACTCAGCGGGTCAGTAGCCAAAAGGCGCTGGTTACCCGCCTGCAAAAAGAACTGGGTGAACTGAGTGAGAAATCCTATCAGGATTCAGTGACTGCAGCGCGAGCAGCCGCTGAGCAAAAAGAGCAGGAGCGACAAAAGCGCCAATTTCAAAGTGACCAGGATCTCAAGCGGCAGTATGAAACCTCGGAGGAAAAACATCAGCGTGAGATTTTGCGGATCAAGAATTCCTACGCATCACAGTCTGCAAAAGATGAGGCGGTTAAGCGTGAAAATGCGCGCTTTGCCAAAGAGCAGGCGAGCAAAGTGCGTAAAGGACCCCAGTATAAAGCGCCGGTGGGTGATAAGGCAGAGGAATCAAGCCAAGCTGATTTACAAGCGCTGCAGGCGCAGCTGGTGGTTCTGCAACAACACAAGGCGGTGACAGATGTTATCAGCCAGCAGCGCAAAGACTTATGGAAATCGCAGGCGCAATTCGCGGTATTAGAGGCCGCTGCGACTAAGCGCCAACTCACCACGCAGGAACAATCGTTATTAGCCAGCAAGTCGAGTGTATTGGCATATAAAGCCCGCGTTGCCGCGGTAGGTGACGAGGTTGTTTTACAGGAGCGATTAAATCGCCTCAATGATCAGGCCGATAAGTATCTTCTTCAGCAGCAAACTAAGCGGGACGCATTGCTGGCTAGCCAAACAAAGTCCAGCCGAGAGGTGCAGCGAGGACTCGAGCGCTCTCAACTGCTTTCAGGTCAGAAAGATAATCCTCGTCTCAATGAAATGCTAGATGCTCAGCGAAAAACGTGGGAGCAAGAGGACCAGTTGCGATCGAATTGGCAGGCCGGAGGGCAAAAAGCCTGGGCGGATTATGCAGATGCAGCAACAGATGCTTATAGCGTGATGAAAGATGCCGGAGGGCAAGCACTGACCGGTTTAAGTTCTCAACTCACCACCTTTTTGACGACGGGTAAAGCAGACTTCAAATCCTTTACCAGTTCCATTCTCAGTATGTTGACTGAAATTCTCGTAAAAATGGCTCTAGTAAATGGCGTTAAATCCTTGGCTGGTGCGATGGGATGGGGCGGCATTGAGGCCAATGCAAAAGGCGGGGTGTATTCCTCCGCAAGTTTGAGCGCATACAGTGGTTCGGTTGTCGATAAGCCGACGTTTTTTGCATTCGCTAAAGGGGGCGGTGTCATGGGAGAAGCTGGCCCTGAGGCTATTTTACCTTTACGCCGTGGCGCCAATGGAAAACTAGGTGTGGTTGCGGGAAGTGGCGGCGGCGGAAGCCCCGTTTTCCATAATACCGTTATTTTACAAAATGACGGATCAGCCACATCTAAGTCATCTGGTGGCAATGAAGCTGTGAGCAAAACCATGATGAAAATGCTCGATCAGTTTTGTCAGGACAATATTAGTAAATCCCTTCGTCCGGGAGGACAGCTTTTTAACGCGATGAAAGGTCGTTAATCAGCGTATTCATTGAGGAACGCTCATGGCAATTGAAACTTTTATGTGGCCTACACAGATCGCAGGACAGCCCACGACGGAGTACGCCAGAACAATACGCGAGGTGCAATTTGGTGATGGATATAAGCAGGTATCTGAAAGTGGCATTAACTCAGAGCGGATAAAGTTTTCTTATTCTTTTCGTGGCTCTCTGAGCGTGGCCATTGCGATCCGTGATTTTTGTCGTCGTCACTGTACTAAGGCATTTATTTGGACGCCTCCGCATGGTGATAAAGGGTTGTACATTATCAGCGCAGATTCAATCCGATTAATTCCTAACGGCAAAACGCAAGCAACAGTCTCGGCGACTTTTGAGCAAACCTTTTCAGCTGTGGAGGTCTAATGTCACTACATAGTGATTATCAAAAATTGGAGCCGGGTAATACAGTTCGTTTGTTTGAAGTCGATGGCTCCGCATTTGGTTTGGATGAAGTATTGCGTTTTCATGCTTATAACCTGTCTCATACGCCGGAAGAAATCACTGCGGCTGGTGGGGATAACGCTAAGCTCGCCGCAAAATCTATCTGGTGGCAAGGAAAAGAATACGGTGCATGGCCTTGCCAAATAGAAGGATTAGAAATGGCGACGAGTGGTAGCACAGCCCAGCCTACATTGACCCTTGCTAACTTAAACGGTTCGATTACTGCGCTTTGTCTACGCTTTGAAGATATGGCGCAGGCTAAAGTGACTATTCACGACACGCTGGCACATTATCTCGATGCAAATAACTTCCCCGAAGGCAATCCTACCGCAGATCCCGAGCAGGAAAAAAAGCAGGTTTACTATATCGACCGTAAATCACTCGAAAACGATGAAACCGTTGAGTTTGAGCTGGCGAGCCCTGCCGATTTACGTGGCCTGCAAATACCGACGCGCCAGATCCACTCGCTGTGTACATGGTGCTCACGCGGTTGGTACCGAACGGGTAAAGGGTGTGATTACGTGGGCACGCGCTACTTTGATGAGAATGGGCAGCCGGTTGATGATCCGAGTCAGGATAAATGCGGTGGGTTACTCAGCGATTGTCAAAAGCGGCATGGTGAAAACAATCCGGTGCCGTTTGGCGGCTTTCCGGGTGCAGCACTGATAAGGCAATAGTATGAGAGAGAAAACGATACAGGCTATCGTGGCCCATGCCGCAGAGGTTTATCCGGCTGAATGCTGTGGCGTGGTGGCGCAGAAATCACGCGTCGAGCGTTACTTCCCCTGCCGTAATATTGCGGAAAACCCAACGGAGCAGTTTCATTTATCTCCCGAGGATTATATTACAGCAGAAGAATGGGGAACCGTAACGGGGATTGTGCATAGTCATCCCGATGCCACTACGCAACCGAGTGAGCTGGATAAGGCGCAATGTGATGCGATGGCAATACCGTGGCATATCGTGAGTTATCCGGAGGGGGACTTGCGCACTGTTATGCCACGTGGGGAATTGCCGCTGGTGGGTCGCGCTTTTGTGCTGGGGCATACCGATTGCTGGGGGCTGGTTATGAGCTATTTCCGGCAAACGCATGGCATTGTGCTCAATGATTACCGCGTTGATCATCCATGGTGGGAGTCAGGAAGCGAAAATCTCTATCTTGATAACTGGTACGAATGCGGTTTTCGTGAGTTTAGCGGTCCACCTAGACCGAGTGATATGGTGATTATGCAGGTCTCAGCGCCGGTCGCGAATCATGCCGGTATTCTGCTAGATGATGGGATGCTATTGCATCATATGTACGGCATGTTGAGCCAGCGTGTTCCCTACGGTGGGTACTGGAAAGATCGAACTGTGAAGATAGTCAGGCATATGAGTCTATCTAATTAAACGAAAGCTACTGATCCCCGCTTTAACTATTAATATATGAAATATATGGAGCAACTATGGCATTTGTAGAAATTCCTCTTCGTACGCTACGTTTTCATGGCTCATTGATTACTGAGTTTGGGCGTGAGTTTAAATACCGTGCTCATAATGTCCCTAAAATGGTGAGTGCTGCTAAAAATCTGATACCGAACTTTGAAAAATATCTACTTGAGGCGCATCAGAGAGGTTTAACCTTTGCTGTTTTTGTAGGTAAGCGAAGCGTTAGCTTAGAAGAAATAGAAATGACTAAGGGGAGTGAGACCATTCATTTAGTGCCTGTTGTTATAGGTAGTAAGCGCGGCGGGTTATTCCAAACGATCCTTGGAGTGGCGCTAATTGGTGCGGCGATGTTAACAGGACCTGCCGGTTTTGCTGCATTCTCGGCAGCTGGAACATGGGGCGGAGCGTTAGCATTGACGGGCGCTTCTATGGCCCTAGGTGGAGTAGTTCAAATGCTTTCTCCACAACAATCAGGCATTCGCATGCGACAAGATCCAGACAATAAACCTAGTTACGCATTCGGTGGGCCAGTTAATAGTACAGCTCAAGGAAATCCTGTATCTATTGGCTATGGGCAGCGCGAAATAGGCGGCGCTATAATATCCGCTGGGATATATACAGAGGACCAGCAATAAATTAACTTTCTTGTTCTTTATCCATTCTATTTTTCAGGATACTCTGCATACGATTTGATACAGTAAGCAGTAATATTTAGATTGGGATATGAACAATGAGAATAATGTTAGTTTTTTTTGTCACAATAATGCTCGCGGGATGCATGTCTACGCCGAATGAAGCTAGAGAAGGTAAAGCTATATTTACGTTGGAAAGCAATAAAACATCCAATGATTTGGCATCATGTATTTATGAAGGGTGGACTAACACTAGAGCTTTATTAGAACGAGACAATACTACACATACAGAGCGAGGTGTTGAGCGAATAACTGTTTTTACTTGGCATGATACGATGTTTGTAGACATTACTTCTGGAGAGAAGAGCAAAGCTGCGTTTTATAAAACTGTAGGTGGAGCGTATGTTTTAGCCGATAACCGCATAGAAGTTATAAAATCATGTGAGTAGGAAATAGACTAATTCATATACGTTATTAAACACACTTGTTATTGAAATAACCCGCTACGGCGGGTTTTTTTATGGGTGAAATATGATAAACGAGATTAAAGGCCATAAAGGTGGCGGTGGTAGTGGGCATACGCCTGTGGAATCACCCGATAGTATCCAGTCGATGGCCATTGCCAAAATATTGCTCGCATTGGGTGAGGGGGAATGGGCTGGTGGCCTTGATGGTACCAATATCTTCCTAGATGGAACGCCGCTCACTAATGAGGACGGTAGCTCGAATTTCGAGGGGGTAAGTTGGGAGTTTCGCCCCGGCACCCAATCGCAGGAATATATCAAAGGTGTCCCTGCTGTTGAGAATGAAATCACCATTGGCACCGAACTTAAGAGCTCGGCGCCGTGGGTGCGTGCGGTTAACAATACCCAGTTATCTGCAGTGCGTTTGCGGTTCGGCTGGCCTGCATTGCAGCAGCAAAAAGATAACGGCGATGTGAACGGCTACAAAATTGAATACGCTATCGATGTGGCCACGGACGGTGGCGCATATCGCGAGGTGCTCAAATCTGCGGTTGATGGTAAAACGACAACGCTTTATGAGCGAAGCCACCGTATTGACTTACCCATAGCGACAACCGGCTGGCAGTTGCGTGTTCGCCGTCTCACCGCCAACGCTAATAGCGGTCGTATTGCCGATACGATGAATGTTGAGGCTTACACTGAAGTTATCGATGCCAAATTACGCTATCCAAACACTGCGCTGCTCTACGTAGAATTTAACGCTAAGCAGTTTCAAAACATCCCTAAAGTAACATGCCGACCCAAGATGATGATTGTCAGAGTGCCGGATAATTATGACTCGGTGACGCGACAATACTCTGGTGTCTGGACGGGCGGGTTCAAGTGGGCATGGACTGATAACCCAGCATGGGTGTTCTATGACATCCTGATCTCTGATCGGTACGGTTTAGGCCAACGCATTGACTCCACGCAGGTGGATGAATCGGAGCTTTATCGTATCGCGCAGTATTGTGATCAACTGGTGCCCGATGGTCGCGGCGGTGGAGGAATGGAGCCGCGCTTTAAGTGTGATGTGTACATTCAGTCGCGTGAAGATGCGTGGACCGTTCTAACGGACTTTGCCGCGATATTCCGCGGTATGACCTGTTACGGGCAAAACCAGATAGTGACATTGGCAGATATGCCGCGAGACTTGGATTATACATATACGCGCGCCAACGTTATCAATGGGAAGTTTGCCTACTCAGCCTCGAGCGAACGCACACGGTACACCACAGCCATGGTGGGATGGTCAGACCCAGCCAATCATTATGCCGATGCTGTCGAGTCTGTGTTCGAAAATACATTAGTACGTCGCTATGGGGTGAATCAGACCGAGATCACGGCCATTGGTTGTACGCGACAAAGCGAGGCTAATCGCCGTGGCCGTTGGGCATTATTGAGTAATAGCCAAGATAGAACGGTTGAGTTTTCCGTTGGACTCGATGGTTTAATCCCGTTTCCGGGGCATATTATTGGCGTTGCCGATCAGATGCTCTCAGGGCGAGTCATGGGAGGCCGTATTAGCAGCGTTGAAGGGCGAAATGTTCGCCTTGACCGCGAGCCAGACATTAAGAGCGGTGACCGCTTGATCGTTAATCTACCTTCCGGTATCAGTCAGGCCAGAACGGTGCAGTCGGTAAATGGTCGTCTCGTCACTGTAACAACAAGCTACAGTGAAACTCCGCAGGCCGAATCAGTATGGGCAGTTGATGCTGATGAACTCGCTGTGCAGCTCTACCGCGTTGTGAGTGTGGCAGACAACAACGACAACACATACACCATCGTTGGGGCTTACCATGACCCGGACAAATATGCGCGGATTGATACCGGCGCACGCATAGACGAACGTCCCATTTCTGTTATTCCTCCGGGTGTTCAGGTAGCACCAGAAAATGTTCTCATTACCAGCTATTCAAGCGTCAACCAAGGTATTGCGGTGACTACGCTGCGTGCAACGTGGAACGCGGTGAAGAATGCGATCGCTTATGAGGCTGAGTGGCGAAAAGATAACGGTAACTGGGTATCAGTCCCGCGCACGTCGGCACTGGGCTTCGAGGTTCCTGGTATTTACGCGGGTCGTTATTTGGTGCGCGTTCGTGCTATCAACGCCAGTGATATTTCATCGCTATGGGCTAGCTCGTTAGAAACTGAACTTAAGGGTAAAGAAGGGAAGCCGCCGCAGCCGGTTGGTTTCAAAACTGATCCGCTAGTTTTTGGCATACAGCTTTCGTGGAATTTTCCTGAGGGAGCGGAAGATACCCTTAAAACTGAGATTCAATACAACGATAAAAACGCTGAAGACGGAGCCATGCTTCTATCAGATATTCCGTATCCCCAGCGCGGCTATCAGCAGATGGGCCTGAAAGCAGGACAGTCTTTCTTCTATCGCGCTCGATTGGTAGATAAGACGGGGAATCAGGGTGACTGGATTGAGTGGGTTCTTGGTGAGTCGAGCACCGATGTTGAATGGATCGCCGATGAAGTTAAAAAAGGGATTGAGGAGTCCGATGTATTCAAAGAGATCGACAAAAATCTAGTTGATTCGAATGCTCAGCTTCAATCCGCAGCCGATGCTGCAATACAGAATGCGCTGGCAAATGATGCCGATGTGCGCCGCTGGATGGTGCAGAACGGCGACCGTAAGGCGGAAATAATCGAAACCCAGCAACTTGTCGCTGATGAAACAGAGGCAAGAGCAACGGCAGTTACTCAGTTAAAAACGCAGACGGATAAAACAAGCTCAGATTTAACTGAGTTCCGCGAAACCGTAGCAAAAGATAATGAGGCTACAGCGCAGAAGATTACCCAACTCAATTCAAAAACTGATACCACTAATAGCAATATCACTGCCTTAGAAAAAACCGTTGCAGATAGTGATAAAGCCTTATCGGAAAAAATAACCGGCTTAACATCGACGGTCGGAGAAAACACGGCGGCTATTCAAGTTCGCGGCCAAACTATCTTTAACAAAGATGGAACGGGTAGTTCCGTTTACAGCATGGGTGCCGGTATCACGTATAAAGGGAAATATTATGCAGCCGGTTTGTCAATTGGGGCCGAAGTAAACGCGGCAGGGACGGTGAGCACACGTATTTTAGCCAGTGCTGATCAATTCGCTGTGTTAAATCCTGCCACTAACGGGTATACGTTGCCATTCTTCATTCAAGGTTCGCAAACCTTCATTGTTTCCGCGCTCATCCAAGATGCATCTATTACTAACGCCAAAATCGGTAGCTATATTCAGTCTAACAATTACGTCGCGGGTAAGTCTGGCTGGCGCATCGATAAGAATGGCGTGTTAGAAATGAACTCGGCGTTACCAGGCGGCGGTCGCTCCGTGTTTGATTCGAATGGTATTGGTGTATATGACCCAAATGGCGTTAGGCGTTTTGCAGCGGGGTATAAACCTTAATGGGAAGTTATGGTGTTTTTGTCTACAACGAAAAAGGGATTGAAACGAGTGCCATTGATGGGCGCTCTTTTTTTCTCGATAGCATTATGATTACTAGTGCAAATAGAAATGGGAGTAAAAGCTATCCGAGCGTAGATTTGAATGTATATAACTTAACTTATGCCGTGTCGGGATCAGGTGGCGCGATAGGCGCATATATTCATCCCAAAATAAGCGGAAATACAATTTCATGGACAAGCATTGCTTCCGATGCTTCTTCATCGGGGTATATCTTTATTTGCTTGGTGGAGAAATAGGCTATGCCATTTTACGTTGAACTGAAAAATGATAAGGACAGGACAATATACGATACAACCCTGCGCAATTTTTCGCTGATTTCTCGCCAGCGTGTCATTGTGCCTCCGGCAGGGCAAAGCCCGTTAATCATTAACATTCCAAATCCCCAAACTACGATCCCTTTTGTTCGAATAGAGGGCGGATATGAAGCGAATGTGGCTTTGCTAGCCTCTGTTTCTGGCTCTCAGGTAGGGCTCATACTTGCGCCGCCGCCGTCAGGTGCTGCTGTCAGTAAACCCGCTATTGTATACCTGATGGGGGTTGGGACTACCGGTATTGCGCCAGAGTATGGGGCAGTCATTAGAAATGAGGCTGGCGCCGTTGAATGGTCATCGCTGGATAATCCACTATTTATTCGAACCGTCGCCATTACAGATGCCCATGCAATGCCAAATACCAGCATTGTTGCAGGCCGTTCGATAGCTGTTTGCCCATCAATCACCGGAACGATAAAGCGTAACGGTGGTAGTGCGTTTAGCGTGATTACCGGTTTTTCTGATGGCTTGCGTGCGCAGGCTTTTGGAAACTTCGGCGGCTCCGGTACGTGGTCTTGGAATACATCGCTTACACCTCGGCTCGATTATCAGGTTTATATCGAAACAGCTTACATGGATTAAATCTTAATAACCCGCTTCGGCGGGTTTTTTATTGGAGCAAATATTATGTCTTTATACACGACAGGCACGATCACGGGCGCATTGAATGCAACCACTATTACCGGCACCGGCACAAAGTGGAGCGATGCGAAGGTCGGCATTACGAATGGCTCCGTGCTGTTTGTATCCTCTAATGCAGGGGTTGATGGCGTTTATCAGGTTAAGCGTGTCATCAGCGATACGTCGATAGAACTGGCCCAGCCAATCTATAAAATGTTCACTAATTCCAAATATTCGATCTTGGTGGCAGAGTCCGCCAGTACAGCGGCATGGGCTAATCAACTCGCGGCTACGCTTGGATACTATCAAGCGCAGATGGACGGCTGGCAGCAAATTATGACCGGAACGGGCGATATTGCACTTACTGCGCCGGATGGCACTAAAGTAACGATTAAGAGCTTTACAAAGATGTCTGAGGACATCGATAAGAAGCAAGATAAAAGCGATATTCTTACGGATCTTTCTAAATCAAAAGATGCGGATGGCGTTCGCGAATACCTCGGTTTAAGCGCAACCTTAAATAAAAATACACAAGCTGGAACCCAACATGGATGGGCAGCAGGTAATTTTGACGATAACTACTATTCTGTTTTTGGTTTCAGCAAACATAATACTGTGTCGGCTAAAAAATCATTTAATGATATGCCCGCCAACTCTTCATGGTTCGGATATCAAACATCGGAAAATCCGCCAACGCCAGCGTTCAATGGTATATTTGCTGACTTTGCGGGTTCTAGTGAAAGCTACCGAATGCAACTTGGGGGAAAGTACACATATAACAATGGGAGATGTTTATTCTCATTAAGGACATTGGATGGTGATCATAATTCATGGAATCCTTGGGTTGTCATGTTAACGTCTCTGCCATCGTCATCGAGCCCAACAAATACGAACGAGAATCCGCTCTATCCATCATCAGCGTTTGAGGGGGTGATTGAGGCTGTTGGAGTACAGGAGAATGTTTCTGATACATTCGGCATGCTTAGAGTTCGCAATAAAAATAATACGGTAATGGGATCTTGTTACAACGAGCGTGGTGGTGATTGGACTCTTGCTGTTTCAACGAATGGTATTTCTGGGACAGAAAAATATTACCAATTTTTAAAGACAGGCCAATTTGTATCGCCGGGCAATATTTCATGCATATCCCTAACTCAAACATGTGATAGAGATGCAAAATACGATATTGAGACTATCGACGACCCACTCTCTAAATTAGATAAAGTTAATGGGTATACCTACAAATTTAGAGATACAGATTTACCTTCGGCGGGAATTATTGCTCAAGAGTTTAAAGAGATTCTTCCTGACATAATAAGCACTAAAGCAGAACCAATACCACAATACAATGAAGATGGCGATTTTATCGGTCTTAAAGCAAATGATGATTTGTCTAACTTAACATATGGTGTTGAGCCTATGGGGGTGATTGGTTTTCTGGTCGCAGCCTTAAAGGCTGAGAAGTCGGAGAGGGAAAAGTTGAGTAGGGCGTTAGCGGATTTGAAGGGAAAGGTTGATCTGCTCTTGAGTAAGGAATGAGTTCGCTAGCATTTCATAAGTTTGCGCCGGAGCGTATGCAAGACTCCGGCGCAGTGACAATACCAGTGGATCGCTAATGCGTTTAAGTGATTCAAATGGATATTGTCAGGCGCGGATTGTACGGAGTAAAACTAAGAAATCAACGAGAATCAATGGGATATTTTATTGTGTGTAGATACGGGATTTCCCCGTATCTACCTCAGAAAAGCAGCCTTAAATATCGGTAAGTTCAACTTCTTCATCGGCGGTACTTTCTACAATCTCCTCACCAATATCACTAGTGACAGGGAGTGGTTTCGCAAGAACCAGATCTCTGATTTTTTGCTCGATCTCTTGCGCTACCTCTGAATTCTCCGCTAAATACTTCATCGCATTAGCTCTACCTTGCCCAATCTTCCCACCGTTATACTCATACCACGCACCAGCTTTACCAATGATTTTAAGCTTTACTCCAAGCTCAACGAGCTCGCCTTCATGTGATATCCCTTGCCCATAAAGGATCTGGAATTCAGCTTGACGGAAGGGCGGTGAAACTTTGTTTTTAACCACTTTAACGCGGGTTTCATTGCCAAGAACTTCGTCACCATCTTTAATCGCACCAATACGTCGAATATCAAGACGAACGGAAGAATAGAATTTTAGTGCATTGCCACCAGTGGTCGTTTCTGGATTCCCAAACATTACGCCAATCTTCAAACGAATTTGGTTGATGAAAATCACCAGACAGTTGGCATTTTTAATGTTACCCGTCATTTTGCGCAGAGCTTGAGACATAAGGCGAGCCTGTAGACCTACGTGAGAGTCCCCCATCTCGCCTTCGATCTCTGCTTTAGGTGTCAATGCAGCAACTGAATCGACAATAATCACGTTCACAGCACCAGAGCGGACTAAGGCATCACAGATTTCTAATGCTTGTTCGCCTGTATCTGGCTGAGAAATGAGCAGCTCATTTGTGTTTACGCCGAGTTTTTGTGCATAAATTGGATCGAGGGCATGTTCAGCATCGATAAATGCGCACATCTTCCCTGCTTTTTGCGCCGCAGCGATAACAGATAGAGTAAGTGTGGTTTTTCCTGATGACTCAGGTCCAAAGATTTCAACAACACGACCCATAGGCAAGCCACCAATACCAAGAGCAGCGTCTAGAGTGATTGAGCCGGTAGATATAGCTTCGATATCAAGAGTTTTGTTATCTCCCAGACGCATTATGGAACCTTTGCCAAATGCTTTTTCAATTTGACCAATTGCAGCGGCCAGAGCTTTAGCTTTGTCGTCTTTGTTTGTTATCTGGGCTACGTCACTAGTGGATTTTTTCTTTATATCTGCCATGTTATCGCCTCTCGTTAATAACTGTTTATTTACACAGTATATGTGTATTCATACAGTGTTGTCGAGAGGGATTGTTTTTTATTAAAGCGGTTTTTTTTGCAGAGCATCAAATTTTTCATGGAGTGATTTAGGGTATAGCTCAGTATATACCTGCCATAAAACGTTTAGAGTTCGATGCCCAGTCACTTGCGCTACTTCTTCGATGCTAAATCCCGCTTCAAATAGGCGGCTTGCACCTTCTCTACGTAAGTCGTGATAGCGCAGATCTTCAATGCCTAACTCGTTTCGAACGTCCCTATAGACCAGCGTAATCCCCTTGGGGGGATAAGGGAAAATTCTGTCATCACTTTTTGGTTGCCGCTGAACAATTTCCCATGCTTCACCAAGTAAAGGTACCATCATGTGGTTACCTTCTTTTTTACGTGGATCTTTACGGTCGCGAACCAATACCGCCTTTTGTTCTTCGTTAATATCATCCCACCGAATGGCACAAACTTCCCCAACGCGCATACATGACAGAATTGAAAACATAAAGATATCGTCGTACGGAATACCCTTATAGGATCTTTTGGCGCGGTCGCGCATTCCATCGTAGAGCCTATCGAACTCTTCAGCTGACGGCCTACGACTGCGACGTTTAGATTGTCCAGTTACTCCCATGCTCGAAAGAGCTGATCTAGCAACGCTCAAACTATCTAGGTTCACGTCAATGTCAAAGAGAGGCTTTGCGGCAGATAAAACAGAGCCCATATAGGCTAGGTCATGAGAAACAGTGGCAGGTGATGCGCCAGAAGCTGATCTGAAGCGGCAGTGCTCAATAAACGTATTTGAAACGATGGAGGATAGAGGTACGTTGGAGATCGCAAACTTTTGCAGTCTAGTGAGAACATCCAATTTATCTCGCCCGACTTTTTGCTTTATATTGGGGTGCTCTAAGTAATCACGGATTAAATCACCAATTGTTTTAGAGGACCGGGCATCAGGTATGCCATTGGTTTCAATTTCCTGAACCATGCGAGCGCCCCAGCTTTTTGCCTGAGCTTGACGCGCAAACGTTTTACTTTCTCGGAAAAGATATTTACCATTTTGCCGAACACCAACAGTACAGCGATAACGTGGTGTTCCATCGGCTCGCTCTCTTTTCTCAATACTAAAGTACGCCATTTGAAAACCTTGGGGTGCAGTGTGGGGTGCTGAGAGTAAAAAAATATACTAAAACGTCGAAAAATGTACAGAAATAATGAAATTGAAATGATGGATAAACCTGCTAACACGCTGAATTAATACGATAATATGATTTATTGTGAAGAATACAGCTCAGACTTGCCACCGGGACTCAGGAGATACCATGCTTTACCCCTTCGTTAGAAAGGCACTTTTCCAGCTCGATCCAGAGCGCGCGCACGAATTCACCTTTAAGCAGCTTCGCCGTATTACGGGCACTCCGCTGGAGTTTCTGGTTCGTCAGTCAGTGGCTTCTAAGCCGGTAACATGCATGGGATTATCTTTCAAAAATCCGCTTGGCCTTGCTGCGGGTTTAGATAAAGATGGCGAATGTATCGATGCGCTAGGCGCAATGGGATTTGGATTCATAGAGGTTGGCACCGTAACGCCTCGCGCTCAATCAGGTAATGATAAGCCACGTTTATTCCGCCTTGTTGAAGCTGAAGGCTTAATTAACCGCATGGGGTTTAATAACCACGGGGTTGATAATCTGGTCGAGAACGTCAAAAAATCTCATTTTGGCGGCGTGTTAGGGATCAATATTGGCAAGAATAAAGATACGCCGGTTGAGCAGGGTAAAGACGATTATTTAATCTGCATGGAAAAGGTTTACTCCTATGCGGGTTACATTGCGATAAATATCTCCTCACCAAATACGCCGGGTTTAAGAACCTTGCAATATGGTGAAGCATTAGACGATCTATTAACCGCGATAAAAGCAAAACAGATCGAGCTACAACAGAAACACCATAAATATGTTCCTATTGCGGTGAAGATCGCGCCAGATCTTTCTCATGAGGAATTGATTCAGGTCGCAGATAGTTTGGTTCGCCATAATATAGATGGGGTTATTGCAACGAATACCACCTTAGATCGTAAATTAGTTAACGGCTTTAATTACTGCGATCAGATGGGCGGGCTTAGCGGACGTCCTTTACAGCTGCACAGTACGGAAATTGTGCGTCAGCTATCTAAAGAGTTGCAGGGGCGCTTACCGATCATTGGTGTTGGCGGGATCGACTCCGTTATTGCAGCCAGAGAAAAAATAGATGCCGGTGCTTCATTGGTTCAAATCTATTCAGGTTTTATCTTTAAAGGACCTGGTCTGATTAAAGATATCGTTAACTACATCTAATTATTTGCCTGCCTATTTGCCTCGGGGGTTTATTTCTTCTCCGGGGTAGTCTATATTTCAACCGTTCTGCCAATTAATTGTCCAAACGAGTCACGCTAATTTAATCAACGCATGATTTGGTCGTATTAATGACACGGGCAACAGTCGAATCACGATCCTGATGGTCGATGCAGAAGAGGGATGTTATGAATATAAAACCGGGCGATAACTGGCGCTGGTATTTTGATGAGGAACACGATCGTTTGATGTTGGATTTAGCCAACGGAATGATCTTTCGATCCCGCTTTGCGGCCAAAATGCTGACGCCAGATGCTTTCGAAGAATGCTCATTTTGCGTTGATGATGCAGCGCTCTATTACCAGTTTGAAGAACGAAGCCGCCAGACGGGATTAAAAAAAGAACAATGTGCAGAATTAATACTAAATGCATTAGTTGCGCAGCGTTTTTTGAAACCGCTAATGCCAAAAAGTTGGCACTTTGCCCCACAGTCTTGCTCAGTGAGTCCGGCATTAGGTGAAGTGGTTGCAGTGCAGGTTTCCAATACTGCTGAGCAGGCGCGTTTGCTGGTGGTTGAGTCTGGAGATAGTGCCAGTTTATGTCTTTTAGCCCAGCCTTATTTGCAGCTGGCAGGTAAAGCGATGCAGCTTGGCGATGCGATTAAGGTTATGCACGACAGATTAATTGCCGTACAGCCATCCGCTGACGCTGAAGATATTTTAGCCTACGCCGTTTAATATATGCGGGCAGTAAATATCCCGCATATTTCTATTATTAGAACGATAGCTATTATAGCGAGACGACGACTAGGCTAATTTGATATCGCTTTTGGGAATGCAGCTACAGCTAAGAATGAGACCATTCTCGCCAACGGCGCTTTTCTTCAACGGCGTAACTTCCCCTTCGTTTAGCGTTAATTTGCAAGAACCGCATAATCCAGCCCGACAAGAATAGGGAATTCGGATACCTTGAGCTTCAAGCTGTTCTAACAGTATCTGCTGGTTGTTGCCGGTAAATACCTGCCCTTGATATTCAATTTTGACGCTTTTTTCCCCGGTATCGGGTACTGATAGAGATTCGTTTGTTTCTCCAGCCGAATAAAGGCGAGGGGGACGAATGCTGAGTATTTCAACGCTATCCCCTTGACGAATAACCCCACCGTTGCGCGCGATCATATTCATACCGAAATCCACATCACCATTGTCTGCGGTGCGGAATGATTGCAAGGTTTTTAACGGTTCACCTGCGGGATGTTTACGCCCACGGTCGGTGCTTACTGTGGTCAGAATACAGCGGCTGCATGGTTTGACTAAATCAAAAATAATTTCGCCGATGCGGATAACCTGCCAGCTATCTTCATCAAAAGCTTGAGCGCCGCTAATGACGATATTCGGTCTAAACTGTTCAATACGAATGGCACTTGGGCTGCGCTGCTGTAAATTCTGAAACGAAGCTTCATTAATTAATAAAAAAGGATAGCCGTCGGCAAACGTCAGCGGAATTTCTGGGTGACGTTTTACACGCCGACTGAGTTCATCACCTAACCAACGAAGCTGTACCTCTCGCTTAAAATAACGGCTAAGCCATACGTTTATCTGAGTAGGCGCAACCAGCGCGGTAAAATGATTACCCCAAACTTCGGTGGGTTGTTGCTCATTAATAAAGTCGCGCCATAACACCATAATACTTTCACCGTCGGGCGCGGTGAGAGCTATGCCATTCGGTAATAAAGACGGTGTGAATGTCACCATCTGTGGATTTTGGCGAGCGGTAATAAAGGTGCCGTCAGTTTCAGTTATCATTAACGCACGATCAAATGCTAAACCACTTGGCAAAACCTGAGCCTGTGAAAGCTGTAAGCCACGCATGGATTTTATCGGATGAACATACAGCTTTGATAACGTGATCATTTCAGCACTTCCTCGTTCCGTCGTTTTAAAAGAATTTCAGCCGATCACTTTATGATACCTATGTCATATTGAACAGATAGCGCGGCGTTTTCTTTTATGGGTACAGAGCTATCAGTAGATGTAGAGCGGTGGGGGAAGAGATGCAGTGCCGATCGAGAGATCTGCGACCGGCACTTAACGGTGAGTATTCAAGCGCAAGATCGGATTAGTTCATCCCTAAGCGAACAAGGTCGGTCGGAACGTAACGATCGCTGAGGTTATCGATATCTACGCATTTTGAACGACGGATTTGCGCTGAGGGTAGGTTGTCACCGTGAATCGCCGTAATTACACCAATCTCACCGGTACCACTCACCATGACGCGGCTGCCAACTTTAATGGCGTTACGGTTGCGATCGTATGTCATCACGCTTTCTTGGCTCATCTTCAGCTCCTCCTTCATCGTATATCTTCGGTAGGTCATGAATTCGGTGTGAGATTTTAAAATCGTTGTTTTGCAAAAAAAATGATTTTGATCAAATTTTTCATCACATCTATATCTATGAAATCGTTAACTATAATTTTTATTGCGTAGATATTTTATGCATTTTTGGTAGAAAGTGGAAGATTGAAAATTACGCATTAGGCATTGTGTAAAAACAGGCTAAAGAGAGGGGGCGGCAAAAAGATAAAATGAAGGATGGCGGTTTTTCATAGAAAAGTATCAAATGTAGGGTCCTACAGGTTAAAATAGCTAATTAACTTACTGATATTCATTTGTCAGAACCTAGCAAACGGTGTGACTTGCTGCTTAGTTATAATGCATGGAGTTGCATACTCATTTGATTATTAAGCTTTTTCTGGCTTTTAGTCTCCGTAAATTCTCTTTAGTGATAGTGAAAACATGAAATCTCTGTTTGCCAGCACCGCGCGCGGTCTAGAAGAACTGTTAAAAAATGAACTCGAAGCCCTCGGTGCGCACTCCTGTCAAATTGTTCAAGGCGGTGTGCATTTCCAAGGGGATGATCGTTTGCTCTATCAGAGCCTGCTCTGGAGCCGTTTAGCTTCGCGCATTTTGATGCCGCTGAATGAGTTTAAAGTCTATAGCGATCTGGATCTGTACTTAGGTGTACAGGCAATCGACTGGACTTCTATTTTTGGTGTCGATAAGACCTTTGCCGTGCATTTCACCGGCACCAACGAAGAAATTCGCAATAGCCAATATGGCGCGTTGAAAGTCAAAGATGCGATTGTGGATAGTTTCACGCGCAAAATTGATGCGCGTCCAACCGTCGCTAAACAAACTCCAGATATTCGTATTAACGTTTTCCTTCAGCGCGAAACGGCCAGCGTGGCGTTAGATCTCAGCGGAGAAGGCCTGCATCAGCGTGGCTACCGCGACCTCACCGGTGCGGCACCGCTTAAAGAAACATTGGCCTCGGCCATTGTGCTGCGTTCAGGCTGGAAAGTCGGTACCCCGATGGTCGATCCAATGTGTGGTTCCGGTACTTTGCTGATTGAAGCTGCAATGATGGCTTCCGATCACGCGCCGGGGCTGACCCGTCAGCACTGGGGCTTCACCGCGTGGAATGGTCATAATCCTGAATTGTGGCGTGAACTGATGGCGGAAGCACAGGTGCGTGCGCGCCGTGGTCTGCAAGAACAGGAAGGTCAGTCACGTTTCTTCGGTTCAGATAACGATCGCCGTGTGATTGAAATGGCACGAGCAAACGCCCGTCGTGCTGGCGTTTCCGAGCTGATTACGTTCAACGTAGGAGATGTAAGCAACCTGAAAAATCCGCTGCCAGAAGGCCCAACCGGCACCGTTCTGAGCAACCCGCCATACGGTGAACGTTTAGAAAGCGAACCCGCCCTGATTGCGCTGCACAATGCGTTAGGTCGCATCATGAAAGGCGCATTTGGCGGCTGGCAACTCTCTTTGTTCAGCGCATCTCCTGAACTGCTGAGCTGTTTACAGCTGCGTGCTGAGCGTCAATTTAAGGCGAAAAACGGCCCGCTGGACTGTGTGCAGAAAAACTATCAGCTTGCAGAGAACCCTCTGGGTGCGCCAGCAGGCCAAATTGCTGAAGATTATGCGAACCGACTGCGTAAGAATCTGAAGAAGCTTGATAAGTGGGCGAAGCAAGAAGGCATTGAATGCTACCGCGTTTATGATGCCGATCTGCCAGAATACAACGTTGCCGTCGATCGCTATGCCGACAAAGTGGTGGTGCAGGAATATGCGCCGCCGAAAACCGTTGATGCGCAAAAAGCACGTCAGCGTCTGTTTGACGTGATTAACGCGACACAGTCGGTGATGAACTTGCCGTCTAACAGCTTGATCTTGAAAACCCGTGAACGCCAGAAAGGCAAAAGTCAGTATGAAAAACTGGCACAAAAAGAAGAGTTCATGCTGGTTAAAGAGTACAACGCTGAGCTGTGGGTTAACTTAACTGACTATTTAGACACGGGTCTGTTCCTTGACCACCGCATTGCCCGCCGCATGCTGGGCGAAATGTGTAACGGTAAGGACTTCCTGAACCTATTTGCTTATACCGGAACGGCTAGCGTTCATGCAGGGTTAGGCGGCGCACGTTCAACCACCACGGTGGATATGTCACGCACCTATCTCGAATGGGCAGAGAAAAACCTGCGTGCCAACGGGCTAACAGGACGCCAGCATCGTTTGGTTCAGGCTGACTGTTTGTCTTATTTGCATAACAGCGATGAACAGTACGATGTGATCTTTATTGATCCACCGACGTTCTCGAATTCAAAACGTATGGAAGCCACGTTTGATGTGCAGCGCGATCATATTGATATTATGCGCAACCTTAAGCGTATGCTGCGTCGTCGTGGAACCATTATGTTCTCCAACAACAAGCGTGGATTTAAAATGGATCTTGAAGCGCTCGGTGCATTAGGTCTGGAAGCGAAAGAAATTACCGCTCAGACGTTGTCTCAGGACTTTGCCCGTAACCGTCAGATCCATAACTGCTGGCTGATCCGTCATGCTGGCGAGGAAAAGTAAGATATGTCGTTAATTAGTCTTTCCGGTGCATGGATTTCATTTAGTGATGCGCCGTTGCTCGATAACACCGAATTACACATCGAGCCAAATGAACGTGTTTGTCTGGTAGGCCGTAATGGCGCAGGCAAATCAACCCTGCTGAAAGTACTGGGCAAAGAATTACCGCTGGATGATGGACGTATCATCTATGAGCAAGATTTAGTGGTCTCGCGTTTGCAGCAAGATCCGCCGCGTAATATCGGTGGAACGGTTTTTGATTTTGTCTCAGAAGGCGTTGCCGAACAGGCTCAGCATCTTAAGGCTTACCATGATTTGCTGAAAAAGGTCGAATCCGATCCTAGCGAACAGAATCTGAATAAGCTTTCTGCGCTACAGGAAATCTTGGATCATCAAGGCCTATGGCGTATTGATAGCCGCATCAGCGACGTGCTGACCAAGCTGGGCTTGAACGCTGATACCGACCTGTCTGCGTTGTCAGGTGGCTGGCTGCGTAAAGCGGCGTTGGCTCGTGCGCTGGTATGTGAGCCTGATGTGCTGTTGCTGGATGAACCGACGAACCACTTGGATATCGAAACGATCACGTGGCTGGAAGATTTCCTGAAGGAATTTACCGGTAGCATCGTATTTATTTCCCATGACCGTTCATTTATTCGCAGCATGGCGACCCGTATCGTCGATCTGGATCGCGGAAAGCTGGTCTCTTGGCCAGGCAACTATGACGCTTATTTAATTGCGAAAGAAGAAGCGCTGCGCGTTGAAGAAATGCAAAACGCAGAGTTTGATCGCAAATTAGCGCAGGAAGAAGTCTGGATCCGTCAAGGGATCAAAGCGCGTCGTACCCGTAACGAAGGCCGTGTTCGCGCGTTAAAAGCTATGCGTAACGAACATGCTGAGCGCCGGAGTGTGCAAGGCAATGCCAAGATGCAGGTTGAAGAATCGTTGCGCTCCGGCAAAATTGTCTTTGAGATGGAAAATGTTAATTACAGCGTGGCCGGCAAAACGCTGGTGCGTGATTTCAGCGTTCAGGTCAATCGTGGCGATAAGATCGCGCTGGTTGGGCCAAACGGCTGTGGTAAAACCACGCTGCTGAAACTGATGCTGGGTCAATTGCCGCCAGATAGCGGAAAAGTGCGCTGCGGGACGAAGCTGGAAATTGCTTACTTTGATCAGCATCGTGCAGAGCTAGATCCGGATAAAACCGTGATGGATAACCTGGCTGAAGGTAAGCAAGAAGTTATGGTTAATGGCCGTCCACGCCATGTTTTAGGGTATTTGCAGGACTTCCTGTTCCACCCTAAACGTGCGATGACGCCGGTACGCGCCTTGTCAGGCGGTGAACGTAACCGTCTGTTGCTGGCGAAGCTGTTCCTGAAACCAAGTAATTTATTGATCCTCGATGAACCAACCAACGATTTAGATATCGAAACATTGGAATTGTTGGAAGAGCTGGTTGATGGTTATCAAGGCACGGTTATGCTGGTTAGCCACGATCGTCAATTTGTAGATAACTCTGTGACTGATTGTTGGATCTTTGAGGGCAACGGCGTTATCAACAGCTACGTGGGTGGTTATTACGACGCGCACAAGCAAAAAGCCGATATGCGTTCTTTCAGCCAACAGGCCGCGTCTAAACCTCAGGCGAGTGCAGGTGCACCTAAAACTGAAGCGAAAAAGCGCAGCAATAAGATGAGCTATAATTTGCTACGTGAATTAGAGCAGCTTCCTGCGCGGCTTGAAGAGTTGGAAACCGAACTGACAGCTTTGCAGGAAAAAGTGGCTAAACCTGATTTCTTCAATCAATCCCATGAAGAAACTCAGAACGTTCTGCAAAAGATGGCGGAAGTCGAGCAGCAGCTTGAAACGGCGTTTGAGCGTTGGGAAGAGTTAGAAGCAATGAAGAATGCTTAATCGATCTGCCTAAGACGGAATCAAGCCTGACTAACGCGGAGTGATGTGTTGTGTCAGGCTTTTTTATGCATTTTATGTAGCAACCGAATAGTGGGAAGAAATCATGTGTTCTGAACATCATCTGGATTCAGAAAACAAAATATTATGCCCGCAATGTGACATGCTGGTGGAGCTGCCGGTATTGCCCGAGGGCTCTAAAAGTAGCTGTCCACGCTGTCATACAACCTTGATGGTGAAGTGGCGAGAGCCGCGTCGTCAGCCCGTGCTGTACGCCATTTGTGCGCTGTTTATGCTGGTGCTGGCTAACTTATTTCCCTTCGTTAACATGTCCGTTGCTGGGATCCGCAATGCCATCACTCTGATTCAGATCCCGCAGGTGTTGGTGTCAGAAGACTATGCCAGCATGGCGTCGCTGTTTATGATTTTTGTACAGCTGGTACCTGCGTTTTGTATGGTTTCGATTATTCTGCTTAATTTGCGGATACCGATGCCGACAGAACTCAAGGTTATGATGGCAAAGATCCTCTTCAAATGCCGCTCGTGGTGCATGGTTGAAATCTTCTTAGCGGGGGTTCTGGTCAGCTTTGTGAAGCTGATGGCCTATGGTGATGTCGGTGTGGGTACCAGTTTCCTGCCTTATTGCCTATTTTGCGTTCTGCAGGTGCGCGTATTCCAAGTGATCGATAAACGACTTCTGTGGAGTGATATTGCGCCCGCCCCGCAGCATCCGGAAAATTTGCGTGTTGGTCTAACCGGGCTTCAGCAAGGGTTACGCTCTTGTTCATGTTGTTCGGCTATTTTACCCGGCGATCAGTTGTCGTGCCCTCGCTGCCATAGTAAAGGTCACGTACGTCGTCGTAATAGCTTGCAATGGACGATGTCTCTACTCGTCACGGCAATCATGCTGTATATCCCCGCAAACGTTCTGCCGATTATGGTGACGCAGGCGCTTGGCACCAAGCTCACCTCAACGATTATGGCTGGGGTTATTTTGCTATGGGGCGAAGGCTCTTATCCGGTCGCCATGGTTATTTTTATCGCCAGTATTATGGTTCCTACGCTGAAAATATTAGCGATAGGGTGGTTATGTTGGGATGCCAAATATGCCACTCGCGGTGACAGCGAGCGTATGCATTTTATTTATGAAATTGTGGAATTTGTTGGGCGCTGGTCAATGATTGACGTATTTGTTATCGCGGTGCTTTCTGCGTTGGTAAATATGGGCCAATTGATGAGTATTTACCCTGATATTGGAGCGTTACTTTTTGCGATGGTGGTGATTCTTACCATGATCTCAGCGATGACATTTGATCCTAGATTGCTCTGGGATCGGGAACGTGGCTTAACGTACAAGGAGCCTCAAAGTGAATGAGCAAGAAACTGGCGTAGCTAAGGTTGAAAAAATCAAACGCTGGTCCCCTGTCTGGATTGTCCCTATCGTCACGGCACTGATCGGCGCATGGGTGATTTTTTATCATTTTAGCCACCAAGGACCGGAAGTCACGTTGATTACCTCTAGTGCAGAAGGCCTAGAAGGTGGAAAAACGGCGATCAAAAGTCGTAGCGTTGACGTGGGTATGGTTGAAACCGTCACGTTAAATGAGGATTTGACGCAGGTTATCGTAAAAGCACGCTTGAACTCAGGAATGGAAAAGCTCCTGCGTAAAGACAGCGTGTTCTGGGTAGTAAAACCACAAATAGGCCGAGAAGGTATTTCGGGGCTCGGAACGCTGCTCTCTGGGGCTTACATTGAGCTGCAACCGGGTTCAAATAAAGAGACTCGCGATGAGTACAATTTGCTTGATCAGCCGCCGTTAGCGCCACCGGATGCGAAAGGCATCCGCGTAACGTTAAACAGCGAGCAGGCTGGACAACTTAGCCCAGGCGATCCGGTCTTGTTCCGTGGTTTACGCGTGGGCTCTGTTGAGACCAGCCAGTTTGATCCAAAAAATCGCCAGATCCACTATCAGATCTTCATTTCTGCGCCGTATGACACCTTGGTGACAGACAATGTTCGCTTCTGGATCGACAGCGGCGTTGCATTCGATATGTCGGCTCAGGGAATGCGTGTGGAAATGGGCTCATTAACCACGCTGTTTAGCGGCGGCGTGAGCTTTGATGTACCACAAGGCTGGTCAGTCGGTAAGCCTGCGGCAAATCAGTCTCAGTTTGCACTGTTTGATAACCAGCGCAGCATTCAGGAATCGCTATACACAGAACATAAAAGCGTGCTGATGTTCTTTAGTGATTCTATTCGTGGTTTGCAGGCCGGTGCTCCGGTTGAATTCCGCGGCATTCGCTTAGGTACTGTGGCTGAAGCGCCTTACTTTGTCACTGGTCTAAGCCAGAAGTTGGACTCTGATTATCAGATTCCGGTCTTGGTTAATATCGAGCCGGGACGTATTCAGCAAAAACTGGGTGATAACTTTAACGTCGAGCAACACCTATTCTCCGGAGTCGGTGAAGGTTTACGCGCATCACTGAAGTCTGCCAACTTGCTAACTGGCTCGCTGTATATTGATTTGGACTTCTATCCACAGGCTAAGCCGTGGAAAGGGCCGCGTAAAATTGATGGTTGGCCGGTCGTTCCTACGGTGAGCGGTGGCTTAGCGCAGCTGCAACAGAAACTGACCGCGACACTTGATAAAATCAACTCGTTGCCTATCGAGCCAATGATTAATGAAGCGACTAATACCTTGAAAGCCAGCCAGAAAACGATGGCAGAAACGCAGAAAACGTTGGATGCGTTGAATAAATTGGTTTCAAGTAAAGAGGCGCAAGCATTACCAGGCGATATGCAGAAAACGCTGACTGAGTTGAATCGTAGTGTCAAAGGCTTCCAGCCAGGTTCTCCAGCCTATAATAATATGGTTGGTGATATGCAGCGCTTGGATCAGGTGTTACGTGAGCTACAGCCAGTGTTACGTACGCTTAATGAGAAGAGCAATTCACTGGTATTTGAAGCGCCAGCTGGCAAAGATCCGCAGCCTAAGAGGACAAAATAATGAAAATCTGGATGCTGGGAGCGGCTGCTTTACTGCTGAGTGCATGTAGTAGCCAACCACAGAAAAGTTACTATCAGCTGCCTGTTCCCGTGGCTAGCACGGCGGTGGTACAAGCGCCTATCAACAGCGATACGCATCAGCTATGGCTTGAGCGTGTGAGCGTGGCTGATTTTCTGAGCGCCCTCGGCGTGGTTTATCAAACTAATGATGTGCAGTTTGTCACCGCAGGGAACAATCTTTGGGCAAGCCCGTTGGAGCAACAGCTTCAGCAAACGATGGTCGCGAATTTGAGTGTGGCGATGCCAGGCTGGATTGTTTCATCTCAGCCGCTAGGTAACGCTCAGGATACGCTAAATATCAGCGTGACAGGCTTCCATGGCCGCTATGATGGCAAAGCAGTTATCAGCGGTGAATGGATATTAACGCGTAATGGTCAACTGACTAAGCGAGCGTTCAACCTAGTGCTTCCTGTGCAGCAGGATGGCTATGATGCGCTGGTTAAGACGCTCGCGGAAGGCTGGCAACAGGAAGCGCAGCAGATCGCGCGTCAGGTTCAGTAATACGCTAGACTAACATTGTCTAAATAAACCCCGACCAGAGTAAGTATCGCTGGCCGGGGTTTTCTTTATGTAGAACAGATGATTGTGAGACATCGCGTTAAATGCTGTTATATGACGACGTCTTGTTGCTCACATTTGTGACACTGGTATGAATTTTGCGCATTGACCCTCAGGCTAAAAACGGCTATTGATTATGTGTGATGGTGAAAAAGCCATCACTGTTTTCTTTCCAGCAGAACTGAAAATGAGGGAAACGAGGCATGAAGAGACAAAAACGCGACCGCCTAGAACGGGCTCAATCACGTGGGTATCAGGCTGGTATTATCGGGCGCTCAAAGGAGTTTTGCCCATATCAATCGGTAGATGCAAGGTCACATTGGTTGGGAGGCTGGCGGCAGGCCATGGAAGACAGGTCGGTAATGGCCTGATGGTCATCGCTTTCAATTCGGATTAGTAATAAAAACCTCTGCGAGCGCAGGGGTTTTTATTCAGCAGACGAACTGACTTATGAATATATACGAAATTTATTTAAATTTTATATGTATAAATAAATTCCTTATATTTTTAATCCTAGGTTAAATTAGGCTTTATTTTTTATAATCTATCAGATAATGTATTATTGAATGAATTATTATTGGGTTGTGAATTCATTCCATGGACGAATAATTTGGTTTTGTCATATTTTAAATTATTATTAATTTAATGGATTTTATGACGCCAAAAATGGAGTTTGCTATTTGGAGTTATTGGGATGTTTGAACATCAGGATAGTTTAAAATCATTAAGGAAGTTTGATCTAAATTTATTAACGGTTTTCGAGGCTGTTTATTTTTATAAAAGCGTTAGTAAAGCGGCTGATATTTTAGGTATGACATCTCCAGCGGTAAGTCAGAGCATTCAACGACTCAGACAGTATTTCCCAGATCCTCTGTTTATAAGAGATGGAAAGGGGATATCTGCAACGGTTTTTGCTGATAGTATGCATGAAAATATAAAGGGAAGCTTAAACGGCATTATTGATATTTTTGCTGATAAGGGAGATAGTATTCGAAATCTGGTGATTTGGAGTGATCCTCATCTTGCTCAATTATTGATACCAGATGTCTGCAGTCACCTTATGTCATCGGCGAAGATTAAGTGCCGAATCGCCCATAATTTGTTACCTGAGGATCCTATCGAAGTAGAGCATGCGCTGCTATACCATAAAGCAGACATTATTTTTGATATTGTTCCAATTTATAACTCGGCTATTGAATCTGAGCTGATTTATAGTGAGGATATTGTGATGGTTTGCGGCAAAAATCATCCGAGAATAAGTGGTGATGTGGCAACTGGCAACATAAAGGATGAGCGGTACACAACAATTACCAAAAATAGAAAAAAAATTACTGAGTTTAGAACAAAAATAGATACTCTTTTAGGGAGTAAAAGAACAGTGTCTTTTGCATCGCCATCTTTAATTACGGCTTTAGCCGTGATTGAAAAAACAAATGACGTTGGTTTTTTCCCTCAGTCAATGTATGAAAAATTTAAAGATATATATCATCTTAAGCGTCTAGATTGCGAGGTTGATCTAGGGACCTATGAAATCTATATGTCTTACAGTAAAAAGGCACAGCAAGATAAGGCGTTATTAGATCTCATTAATAAAGTCAAAGAGGTTCTGATTACGAATAATACCGTTGTTCATCGTTAGGTAACAGAATGTCGGTTGTTTAGAAAAAAAAAGCGCAGCAAGAAGCTGCGCTTTTTTTATTCGTAAATGGCAATAGCCACGGATCCTAGTGCATTAGAATGCGCTGGTATCTTTGAATAGGCCTACTTTCAGATCGGATGCGTTATAAATCACCTGACCATCAACTAATACTTCACCATCAGCCATACCCATGATTAAACGACGGTTGATGACGCGTTTAAAATGAATACGGTAGGTGACTTTTTTTGCAGTAGGCAGAACCTGACCGGTAAATTTCACTTCACCAACGCCAAGTGCGCGTCCTTTGCCTTCGCCGCCTAACCAGCCAAGGTAGAAGCCGACCAGCTGCCACATAGCATCTAATCCTAAACATCCTGGCATCACGGGATCGCCAACGAAATGGCAACCAAAGAACCATAGGTCAGGATTGATATCCAGCTCAGCTTCTACATAGCCTTTGTTGTAGTTGCCGCCGTCTTCGGTCATTTTCACGACACGATCCATCATCAGCATGTTGCCTGACGGCAATGGTG
Source organism: Hafnia sp. (assembly GCF_036648275.1). Lineage (NCBI taxonomy): Bacteria > Pseudomonadati > Pseudomonadota > Gammaproteobacteria > Enterobacterales > Hafniaceae > Hafnia > Hafnia sp. Next base: position 49,680 of record NZ_JAVXIQ010000001.1, read on the forward strand.
GTCCACCAGCACCGAACAGTTCACCGCGTCCAGACGCTTCAAGGTCTTCTTTAGTATAAGATTCGCGTTTATCTACCATAATTCTTGTAAGCCTTATTTTAATGAAGGGTGCATGTTAGCTAACACGTGTACGCTGAACAAGTCCGATCAGCCATGGTTGAACCAGTTTAGCCAGCGTAATGGCCAAGGCAACTGACGCTTATCCATTGGACTGATAGCCGCAATTCGATCTTGAATTGCGCCGATAAGGCTAGGCCCAGTCTCACTACGGTATACTACGCCGGTCAGAATTGGCAGTGCATCTTCCGCATTCTCCACGGCCCAAAGGTGGAACGTTCCAGCTTTAACCGCTTCGATAACTTCTGCACTTAGGCATAAATGACGAGCGTTGGTTGCCGGGATAATCACGCCCTGAGAGCCCGTTAAGCCACGACGCTGGCAGGCTTCAAAGAAGCCTTCAATCTTTTCATTAACGCCGCCAATAGGCTGTACGTGTCCAAATTGGTCTACAGAGCCAGTGACTGCGATCTGTTGATTGATTGGCGCAAGAGAAAGTGCGCTGACCAATGCACAGAGCTCAGCCAGTGAAGCGCTGTCGCCATCAACTTCACCATAAGATTGCTCAAAAACAATTGAGGCAGAGAAGGGAAGCTGCTGCTCTAAATCTAATTCAGAGATCAGGAAGGCTTGCATAATCATCATGCCCTTGGCATGCAGATTTCCGCCCAGCTCCGCTTTGCGCTCTACGTCAGTAAATTCCCCGTCGCCCAGATGCACCGCGCAGGTAATGCGCGAAGGCTCGCCAAACATCAGCGGGTGGCCTGGATACTCTAATACTGACAAGCCGTTGATTTGGCCTACGACCTCACCTTCGGTTTCTATCAGAATTTGGCCTAGCTCGATTTCATCATGCATCCGTTCTGCAAGATAACCTTCGCGCCAGCGACGAGATGCGAGTGTTTCATTGAGGGCTTGGGCATCAATAACATCATTGCTGTGCAGCGCGGCTTCACGCAGCGTACGCGCGATGAGCGTTGGGCTAAGTGGCAGCGTGCCTTGGTCGCCAATGGCACGGATGGCCGTATTGACGAGGATTGGCCATGCATCCTCAGCAATGGGAGGAAGTTGATATTCGTTGGCAATGGTTGTCACCAATGAGCACCAGCGCTGCATATCCTCGGTATCTACCAATGACATATCGGCTTCAAACTCACCGTAAATTGAGTTGAAGCATAAATCAGGTTCCATATCCTGGAAATCAGCTAATCCTTCACGGTCGCTGACCAGAATGACCTTAAGATCGATAGGCATATCGGGAATGTGTACCGGCAGGGGCTTGTTATCATCAGGTGAGAACCATTTGAATTTCCTGCCAAGAACGATTTGCTTCAATCGTAGCCAAAGAAGCGGCTGAGCAAGCATCGTACGCAAAGACAGGATTAACACGCCGCCGTTTGCTTTATGGACCATGCCTGGTTCAAGGGTGATTTTTCCATTGGACTGACGAACAGTGCCAAACAATTGTTCACCTTCATACCAGTCGGCAAAAAGTGATGTTGTGGTTGCTGCAAAATTCGCCTGATGATTATCAGCCGGCATGATGCTGACGTGCATACCATCGATGTGATATTGGCTCCCTCGCAAGGTGAGCTCCGGCAATAACTCTCCGGTTGCACGATGCAGGATCGCCAAATACTCATAGGTCTCCTCTGCCTTCAAGATCATAAAAGGTGAAGGCGATTGCGGATGACAGAAATGGGCCAAGCTGTTTTCCAAGCGTGGCTGATATTCTGAGAACGTCAGCGCAGGCTGTTGTGCCGCCGCAGAGAAAACAGACTGATATGGTGTCGTATCGGGCAGTAGCGATTGCCAGTCGAGTCGATAATTGCTCAAAGTCGTCAATTTTATTGTCAGTAGGAAAACCGCAATTATACAAGATTCCACCGCCCTGCACAGGAAACAACGGCAGAAGAGTTAAAAGGAAGTGATTTCGATGCAGTGCTGGATAAAAAACAATCAATAATAAAACATGAAATATCTGCAAAACTAAAAAAAGTTGTTATTCTTATGGGAAGTTACCGTGTCACTGGCAGATATCTCAATGAAATACCAACAGCTTGAAAATCTGGAAAGTGGGTGGAAGTGGAAGTACTTGGTGAAGAAACACCGAGAAGGCGAAGCGATCACCCGCTATCTAGAAACTAGTATGGCCCAGCAGGCTGTTGATCTGCTGCTAAAGCTTGAGAGTGAGCCTGTTAATGTTCACGAGTGGATCAGGGAACATATGAATCCCGATCTGCAAAACAAGATGAAACAAACTATTCGCGCGCGGCGAAAGCGTCATTTCAACGCGGAACACATGCACACACGCAAGAAATCTATCGATCTAGAGTATTTGGTTTGGCAACGTTTGGCGGGGCTTGCTCATCGGCGCGGGAGTACGTTATCTGAAACTATCGTGCAGCTCATTGAAGATGCAGAACGCAAAGAACAGTATGCTAATCAAATGTCATCGTTGAAGAAAGATTTGCAGTCATTTTTGGGTAAGCCCTCGGAATAACACCCATTTTTACTATTAATCACTATCAGCAGTGACCGCTACGGACAATGCATAAAAAAAGCCTCGCAATGCGAGGCTTTTTGATTAAAGGACCAACGAGTTAACTTAAGCCTGTGGCTGAGTAACTACGTCTTTGATGCCTTTAACTTCGATTTCTACGCGACGGTCTGGAGCCAGGCAGTCGATCAGAGCTGCGCGAGCTTTAACGTTGTCACAGGTAGAACCAGTAACTGGGTCAGCTTTGCCCATGCCACGTGCAGAGATTTTGTCTGCAGGGATACCTTTAGATACCAGGTAATCTACAACGCTCTGTGCGCGCTGTTCAGACAGTTTCTGGTTGTATTGTTCAGAACCGATACGGTCGGTGTAACCCAGAACAACTACAGAACCGTCTTTAGGATCCAGGTTGCTCAGCTGAGAATACATCTGATCCAGAGCCTGCTGGCCTTGTGGTTTCAGAGTTGCTTTGTTGAAGTTGAACAGAACGTCAGACTTCAAAGTGAAACGCTTGGTTTCAACAACTGGAGCTGGAGCTGGTGCTGGAGCAACAACTGGAGCAGCTTCATCCTGACCGAAACGGTAGGTAACACCTACGCTCAGCAGGGTGTTGTCTGGACGTGCAGCAGTTTCGTTAGCATCACCAATGTTGCTTACGAACTGATAGTCAAGACGGGTAGCCCAGTCTTTGTTCAGTGCGTATTCAACACCGATTGCAGCCAGTGGAGAAACACCGGTGTCGTGGCTGTCGATGTAACGGCCGCGAGTTTCAGAGTTTGCAGAACCGTCAGCGCGCCATACCATACCACCCAGACGAGTGTAGATGTCCAGATCGTCAGCAATTGGGTAGCTCAGTTTAGCAGCCAGCTGAACGCCTTGAGATTTGAAAGCACCGTTGTTGTCGCCACGGTATTCCATACGACCTAACCAGTCGTAGCCCATTTCAAAGCCCAGGTATGGGTTTGCTTGGTAACCGAAGAACGCACCGCCGCCTAACTGGTCAGGACGAACGTTGGTGCTACCGAAATGGTTGATGCTGTTGTCGTAGTAGTGGGACCAGCCCAGTTTACCACCAACATACCAAGTATCATCTTTTGGTGCTGCTTGCGCTACGGTAGCGAAACCAGCGAGTGCCACTGCTAATGCGATAGCTGTCTTTTTCATTTTGCGCCTCGTTATCATCCAAATAGGCCAAAGAGCTAGAATGCTACAATTAGCCCTTGGTTAAAATCCTTTGCTAGGTTTTCGCTCGATTAAATACTGTGCCAATTTTCTCGGCGTTATAGAGCAACCTTCGCGATAACAAGTCTACAACGAGATTAGAAACTTACAAGTACGATGTGATATAGCTCAACAAAAAAACCATTAATGTGTACACTTCGTTTAACGTTTTGTTCAAAAAATAAACGTCGTTTTTTTCACAAAAAAGAGCAGTAATGCAGGCGCAATGCGGGTTTCTGCTATAAAATTAAATAATTAGCAGTGAAAAAATAGTTCAGATAAGATTTCTCTTAAATTTACTTAATGAAACAATTTGGACTGAATTTTTAGCAAATTCCGTTGTCCTTGGTCTGGTTCCGAGTTCAGATCGGGTTGCATAACCAATCCAAAACACTCTCCATCCTGCGCAGCTTTTCTTAATCTTGCGCGTTCATTTTGAGTTAACGGCGGCAGCCAACCCAATACAACACTATAGTTACCGCTGCGTAGTGCACACTCCATCGCATAAATAGAATCTACAGGCTCAATCTGATTGAGCTGCATAACCTTACTTGCGGGTAAACCTGAATCGGCCAGCCATTGTTTGCTCAGTCTATGCTGCGGGTTCAACCAGAGTAACCAGCGAGATTGCTTACCGAGCTGACGCAGTAACGGAAGCAAAAGGAGAGACAACATAGGCTGATGTTCGCTATAGACCAATTCACTGATGACGCCAGCATAGGCATTCCCTTGCTCTTCAGTTTCATGATGCGCTGACGGGCTTAAAAATGATGAGCGTTCGGTGTAGTGATGCAGTGACTGTGTGCGCATGATATGTTCTCGCTGTGTGTACTGTATGAATATACAGTACATGGGTGATCGGCAGAGATCAACCTATTTTTTACAATGCTCTTCGCAAATCTGCGATGAAAACGAGCTAAAACTAACTTTCAGTTTGGATGCTTTTCGGTAATTCGCTATGTTCTTAATTCACTGTTATTACTCAATAAAGTACCTATTAGTATTGTGAATGCATATCAAGGGAGTTACATATGAAAGGATTGTTAACTGAAAGAGCTGCCGTTGCGTGTGACGTTTTTTCTTCGCTCGGTGCGGTGACTTTGCGCTCGCAGTTTGGAGGTTTTGGCGTATGGCTAGACAAAACCATGTTTGGAGTTGTCTCCGATGGGGAGCTATACCTACGAGCGCATGATGAGCTGAAATCTCGTTTTCTGACTTATGGTATGAAGGCGTTCATTTATACTAAACGAGGAATACCGGTACGTTTAAGTTATTACCGCGTTGAGCATAGTATGTGGGATGACCCTGCCTTTTTACAGCACCTCGCGAATGCCTCGCTGGAACAGGCCGTGATGCTTAAAAGGTCATTGCGAGCGGCAGAAAGTACAGGCTTGCGATCGCTGCCCAATATCAACAATATGATGGAGCGACTCTTGGGGAAAATAGGTATTACGAGCCCTGAGCAGCTGATTAGCATAGGGGAAACAGAAGCGTTTGTTCGACTTAAAAAAATGAATGCCAATCTGCACAACCGCTTGCTCTTCGATTTAGCGGGGGCAGTTAGGAAATGCCATGAAGCGGCGCTCTCATATCAGGTACGAGCCACACTGGATGAATGGTTGAAACAAAATACCTATCGGTGGCAGAAAAAATAGTGTGGTTTACACGCTAACGGGAGCCAAAATAAGGCTCCCATCAGAGTAGTGCTAAGTAGTACTAAATAGAGAGGTTAGGCTGGAATAAGTTCTCGCTTGAGCTGCATCAGTTCCGGTAGTACGCCCATCATCAGACTTATCTGCTGCACAACTAATTGTTCAGCGTTATCAGACGGAGATGCGTACGCTTCCAGACGCTGCTTAAGACCCTGTATAGCCACCTCGGTACGTTCAGCAATGCTATCGTCATAGTTGAGAGCATCGTCCATATAACACGCGGCATCATCCAACATGCTTAGCACTTCGCCGTTATCCAATTTTTCCCGATGCGCGCCTAATGCTGAGATATAGCTAAGCAGCGTATGGTTTAAACACAGCAGACGGAAAGCGGACTCTTGCGTCTGGGCATCATTTTTGGGTTCTGCCGACATGTTTGAAATCACAGATGCCAGCTCCGCATCGCAGTTATGAGCGTCACGTCGTGCGATTCGATAATCCAAACCGTTGGATTTACCCTGATGGTATTGCACCAGAATGGCGTCGAGATAGCGACAGTCTGCGTTAAGCGTCTTTTGTACCACCGCAGGCAATGCGCGGAATTTCCAGTCAGGCCAGATAAACGTGACCGCTGCCCATGCAATAGCACATCCCACCAGTGTATCGAAAACTCTCGGCCCTGCGACTTCAAAGCCTTCGCCTAAAAGGTTAAAGCACAATAATACCAACAGCGTGATGAACATGGTGGCATGTGCGTATTGCACGTTACGAAATGCAAAGAACAGCACCCCGCTTATCACGATCAGCAACATTTGGCCGTCGAGTGATGGTACAAAATAGAGGATCGGTAATCCCAACAACACCCCAGCCAGCGTACCAATAATACGCAGCGCCAATCTTCGTTTGGTGGCGTTGTAGTTAGGCTGACAAACGAACAAGCTCGTAAGCAGGATCCAATAGCCGTGGTTTAAACCGGTAAATTGAATAAATCCGTAGCCCACGCCTAAGACTATCGACATACGGACTGCGTGGCGGAAGAGGGCGGATTGCGGAGTGAGATGCCGGCTAATCCGAAGTTTCATGTCGTTCCAACCGCTGATGCGATCGTCAGACAGGGTATTCTCCTCTTCACGTTCGGCAGCCAGAGACTGTTCAGATTCAATATTGGCTAGCTGAGCGTCTATCGCTTTGAGATTCAGCAGCAGATTAAACAGAGACTTCACCAAAATATGCTGATGGCCGTGCTGCGTGGCAATGCGTTGCAGCGTTGCTTCTAAATGGGTAAAGACTCGTTCAAAGCGTAAATCATGCTGGTATTTCTGCTGAAGCAGGATGGATTGCGATAACTGCGAACAGGCGCGCGCTTGCAGCATCAAGAGACGCTGAAAGCGGAATAAAACATCACTATAGCGAAACATTTCGCTCAGCTGCTGGTATTGAAAATGCGAAGAGCTGGCACGTTCGTGAATATCTTGCGCGACAAAATAATAATGTAGGGTACGGCGTGTACCGCGCTGGCCTCGGTCGCCTTTTAAACGCGTGAGCAAAGACGCTTTAGTCTGATTCAGCGTGGTAACCAAATTACTGTTAGCCATCGCTACGTCAATTAGCGGTTGATTAAAGTTCCCTTCCTGATCGGGGTCGAACAAATTGGATTTTGCATCGAGATAAACGGCTAACTGACCATAGCTACGTGCCAAAGCTTCTTGCAGCGGCCGGATAGGGAAAATCAGATGACCCAGCAGTGTCAGGACGTTGTACCACACCGCACCAACAACCAAGAGCAACGGCTGCTGATACCAAATGTGATACATCGAGGTACCTAGCATGGTGTAAATAGCGATCAATAGTGCGCCGAATGCGATAGTTGCATAGCGTTGCCCTAACGCACCCAGCAAAATAAACCCGATGGTAGACGCCATTAAACCCACGGCAAAGAACCACGGGTAAGGGAATAGAATTTCAATCGAAGCGGATGCAATGAAAAAGCAGGTTAGGGTAATGGCTAAATTACGTAGCCGCCCAACCAGACGGTCATCAAGATCGGCTAGGGCGGCAGCGACCACGCCAAGGGTCAGCGGAATCGTTAACCGAGGCTCACCGATGAACCACGGCAGGCCAGCTGCTCCCGCGAGCGCAATAAAAATACGAAAGTTATAAAGCAGGGCGCTGCTGTACGCATAGCGCCTTAAACCAGGTGCAAAAGAGAGCACGTTGTGACCCTTTATTTAAAACGACGACTCGCATTGGCGATACGCATCTGCTGCGCAACTTCCACGGGTACGACACGGCGACCCACTGGCCATAATGCAATAGCAGCAATTTTAAAGTTGGCAATGCCAACCGGAATGCCAATGATAGTGACGCACTGCACGATCCCCGCGGCAATATGTGACAAACACAGCCACCAGCCGAAGAGAATAAACCAGACAATATTCAGCAAGGTTCCACCGGTAGAAAGCAGCGCGTTTTTGCGGTCTGGATATAAGTCATCCACATGAACAGCTTCATTACCAAACGGCAGCAGAGAAAGTTTGGTTATTTCCCAGCACGAGCGCGTTAATGGCAGCGTGAAAATTAAAATAACGCTGACTGCCGTCGCTAATAACCACCCCAAAGTTGTGAAGAAACCACCCAGAACAAAATTAAGAATATTAAGTACAGTTCTCATAGATCTTTACCTAAATAACAACATTAACAATATGCATTTTACCGCGCAGTTTACCCTGTTTTGACTTTCTCTGATATTCATCTGCCATACCCACAGCGTAAAAGAGGGAAAATTCATAAAGATAAGCTCCACAACGCAGGTTCTAGGTATGTTGCAGGAACACAGGTAAACTATAGTGATACTGAAGAACGAAAATACAGTGGCGAAACAATGGAACTGAGAGCAACCAAAATGGGCCAACATCTGGCTCAGCATCCTTATAACCGTGTCAGACTGTTGAATGCGGGCGTTGAGGTGAGCGGCGATCGCCATGAGTACCTTATTCCGTTTAACCAATTGGTCGCCATTCATTGCAAACGAGGCATTGTGTGGGGCGAATTAGAGTTTGAACTCCCTGAAGCCAAAGTGGTGCGTTTGCACGGCACCGACTGGCAAGAGACGCAGCGCTTTTATCACCACCTACAGCAAAGCTGGCAGGCGTGGAGCGATGAAATGGCGCAAATCAGCGCCGACGTACTTTCTGCACAGGTCACCGAGCTGGAACAGTTCAATCAGCAAGACCGCTGGCTCAAGCGCAGCGAACTCGCCGATATTTGCACCATGATTAAGGGCTGTTTCGAAGCCATTCCTTTGCCGCAGCAGCGCCTTGAAGAGTTTGATAGCTGTCGTGAATGCTACCGCTATTGCCTTAAGTGGCTGAACTACGGTTTAAAAATGGTTGATGAACGCAATCAGCAATGGACTAAGCGCATGCTGTCAGAGCACGCCGAGTTCTTCGAACAGGTAGAAAGTCAGCCGTTGAATTCTTCTCAGGCACAGGCCGTGGTGAACGGTGAAAATGGCGTTCTGGTGCTCGCCGGTGCCGGTAGCGGTAAAACCTCCGTGCTGGTGGCGCGCGCAGGATGGCTATTACTGCGGAAAGAGGCTACGCCAGAACAGATTCTGTTGCTTGCCTTTGGGCGTAAAGCCGCAGAGGAGATGAACGATCGTATTAAAGAACGTTTGCATACGGCAGATATTCAGGCCAAAACGTTCCATGCTTTAGCGCTGCAAATTATCAATCACTCCGGCAAGAAAACGATCAATATCAGTAAGCTCGAAGGTGATGCTCAGGCTCGACAAAAGCTGTTGGTGAAAACCTGGCAGCAAGAGTGTGCGGCAAAGAAAGCGCAGGCGAAGGGCTGGCGCCAATGGTTGACCGAAGATCTGGATTGGCAGGTTGAAGAGGAAAACTACTGGCAGGACAAAAAGCTCGCGATGCGCTTAGCCCCAAAATTGGAACGTTGGGTAGGGCTAATGCGTGAGCATGGCGGTTCGCAGGCCCAGATGATTGAAGGTGCGCCGGAAGAAATCCGTGATTTATTCCAAAAGCGCATTCGTTTGATGGCTCCATTGCTCAAAGCTTGGAAAACGGCACTAAAAGATGAGGGTGCAGTAGATTTCCCAGGGCTGATACAGCAGGCGATCGCCGTGCTGGATAAAGGGCGGTTTATTAGCCCGTGGAAGCACATTCTGGTCGATGAGTTTCAGGATATCTCACCGCAGCGTGCGAGGCTGCTTGAAGCACTGCGTAAGCAAAACTCACGCACGAACCTGTTTGCTGTTGGAGATGATTGGCAGGCGATCTATCGTTTCAGTGGTGCAGAACTGACGCTCACCACCGCGTTTACTCAGCATTTTGGCGACAGCGATCGGCGCGAGCTCGATACCACGTATCGCTTTAACCGCCGTATCGGCGAGATAGCCAACGGTTTTATCCAGCAAAACCCTCATCAACTACGCAAAGCGTTAAATAGCCTGTCTGAAGGGCCTAAGAAAGCGGTGACGATTCTGCCGCAGGAGCGACTAGAAGATCTGCTAAACAAGCTCAGCGGCTACGTAAAACCTGAAGAGCGAATCCTGATTCTGGCGCGTTACCGTTACTTTAAACCGGATGTTTTAGATAAAGCCGCCACGCGCTGGCCTAAACTCAATATAGAATTCACGACTATTCACGCCAGCAAAGGACAGCAGGCTGACTATGTGATTATTTTAGGCTTACAAGAGGGCAAAGATGGCTTCCCAGCGACAACGGGCGAATCCGTCATTGAACAGGTTCTGTTGCCACAGAGTGAAGACTTCCCAGACGCTGAAGAACGCAGGCTGCTTTATGTCGCGCTAACGCGAGCACGCCATCAGGTATGGCTGATGCAGGATGTCGATAAGCCGTCAGTATTTGTTGAACAGCTCAAACGGCTGGGCGCAGCGGTACAGCGAAAACCATAAAAAATGGGGACTTAAGTCCCCATTTTTGTATCTATTTCCCAGATTTACTTCAAACGCTCGGCTAAGTAGCGCTGATAGTCGGGGATCGCGATCTCGACTTCTTCTTTAAACATCGGAGAGCTAATCAGGAAGTCGGCCGTAGAACGGTTATTCGCGACGGGAATATTCCAGACCGTCGCCAAGCGCAGCAATGCTTTGACGTCAGGGTCGTGCGGAACCGCATTAAGAGGATCCCAGAAGAAAATCAGCATGTCGATTTTCCCTTCCGAAATCAGAGACCCCACCTGCTGATCGCCACCCATTGGGCCACTCAGCATGCTATTGACGGGAATGCCGGTCGCGCGCTGGATAAGGTTACCCGTGGTGCCGGTAGCAGAAAGCTGATGCTGTGCCAGCTGGTCGCGGTTTGCTTGCACCCAGCTCAGCAGCGCTTGTTTACAGTGATCGTGAGCAACAAGCGCGATGTGTTTTTTCTTAGCAATAGTGCGGGTGGTGAGTTCCATGTCTAGACCTTTAGCCAATCATATGAATTCACACACAATACAATAAGCTCGCTCACCATAATCAGACTAGACGCAAAAAATTTGGCTGCCTGACGATTAATTCATCATTTTTGTGTTTTTTTAACCAGTGCAGGCAGAGCGGCTGAGGCATCGGAGAGGTTATAGCGCTGCATAGCCTGCTCATAGTTTGCTAATAGCGGCTGGCTGATATGCAAAACATCGGATTTATATTCCACCGGATTACCACGGTTATTCAACAAATCGAAGCTGAGGCTTTTCTCAAACGCGCGAACGTCATGTTCGTTAAGCAGCTTGGGAATTTTAATGCTGATTGAGGTGTAGTCACGTACGTCAAATACCACGACTAAAGGTACCGAGGTGAACATCCGTTGGTGCTGCCCCGCAGGAGGAACCATTTTCTCCACGCGGAACAATATTTGATGAACACCGCCGTTGAGTTCCAAACTATCGGCGCTTTTAAATAGGGCACTAGGTAGCGGCTGACCATCGACGGCCAGAAGTTCGACTTCTGAGCTAAACTTTAAGGTAGTAGCAAAAACGGACTGGCTGAGCAAAAATAGCAACGCACCTGTCTGTAAAACGCGATATCTCATGAAACCCTCAACTATAGACTGTGCGAAGGACATTGTTCAGTAGCCGGCATGGTGTGTCAAAGTATTTTGTTATTCATAATTACTTACATGTTAGCCGATTAATATCAAATATACCCGTCATACTTCAAGCTGCTTACGCGTTGGCTGCACCTGTTTACCCCAGTCACTTACTTAAGTAAGCTCTTGAGGATTCACAGGTTTGCCGCCTTCAAGCAACTTGAATTATTTTGGGTATAGAGCCACAACCACGACTCACTTAGGCTAAGCATAGTGATAAGAATGACTCGTTTCGCTCACTCTTTGTATTTGCCATTTATGGAGCCAGCATGACCGAACAACAGATTAAATCCATTCTGCAACAGGTAAAGCACATCGCGTTAGTCGGTGCGAGCGATAAGCCACATCGCGCAAGTTATGGGGTAATGGCTTATCTGCTAGAGCAGGGCTATCAGGTTACGCCCGTTAGCCCAAAATTGGCAGGGCAAAACCTGCTAGGCCAAAAAGTGTATGCAACCTTGGCTGAAATACCACACCCGGTTGATATGGTTGACGTATTTCGGAATTCAGACGCAGCCTATGGCGTAGCAGAGGAGGCGATTGCTATTAACGCTAAAGTGCTGTGGCTACAGCTTGGGGTCATCAACGAACAGGCTGAACAGTTGGCGACAGAGGCCGGATTACAGGTTGTGATGGATCGCTGCCCTAAAATTGATATTCCACGCTTTGGATTAGAAAAGGCGTAAGGCAAAAACAAAAAAGCCCAGAATTCTGGGCTTTTTAAAGAGAAAAATCAGAACGTTAGTTTCTCAGCCGTGGTGCTTGTAGCTGATGGCGGATTGATTCGGCCAAATCATCCATAGATGGCTGTTCAGGATGGGCATCGCTGTTTTCACCATCAAGCTGCGCTTCAGCCAAATAGGTATGTACCGCTTCGCCATCATCATTCTCCATCACAACGTGATACCACGGCATATGACGCAAATGTTCATTTGCGGCTAGCTCGTCGGCGTCTGGTGCGACTTCGAGTGAATATTCAGGGTCAATATCTACCACCACGCCCAATGAGCCTAACAGTTTGTGGCGTACCTGCTGTCCGATGCCAAATTTGCTGGTAATCATAATGACCTCCTGAGAAACCGTTGCTCTTTCCCCTGTCATTGCGGGTCGCTCAAACAGGGTTTACCTATAAATATGTGGGCGGAGACGAACGTTTCAACCTTATCCATGGTATTTGGCGCTGCTCTGAAACCGTTCATAGCAGCGACAATCGCTTTTTGATTAACCGACTACACGGCAAGCAAAGCCTTTCAGATACAGACCTTCAGGGTAAGACGCGATAACCGGATGGTCGGCCGCCTGACGATACTGCTCTATAAATTGTACATCACGTCCAGCATCTATGGCGGCGTCGGCTAAAATTTTCTGGAACAATTCGATTGGCATGAGCCCTGAGCAAGAGAAGCTCAGCAAGATGCCGCCGCTGTTCAGCAAGTTCATTGCCAACATATTGATATCTTTATAGCCACGGCACGCACCCGCCAGCTGACTTTTGTTTTCTACAAACTTCGGCGGGTCCATGATGATAAGGTCAAATTTACGGCCTTCATCGCGGTATTTGCGCAGCAGTTGGAAAACGTCGTCACGGACGAATTCAGCTTTGCTCAAATCTAGCTGGTTGAGCTCGACGTTTTGGCGCGCCACGTCTAAGGCCGCCTGCGAGGTGTCTACGCTGATCACGTGCTCACAGCCGCCCATCAGCGCGGATACGGCAAATGCACCGGTGTAAGAGAAGCAGTTCAGCACTTTTGCGTTGGCTGAAAAACGACGCGCGGCGAGTCGGCTGTCGCGCTGATCGAGATAAAAGCCGGTTTTATGGCCTTCTTTGATATCAACCAAAATCTGCATGCCGTGTTCACGGATAGGCAATAAGGCTGGTGGTTCGTCGCCCAGCACTAAACCTTGTGCCAGCGGTAAGCCTTCTTTTTTACGCACCGCAACGTCGGAACGATCGTAAATAGAGCACTCTGGATAGCAATGCTGCAGCGCGGCTAACAGATTAGCACGCTGGTATTCAGCGCCTGCCGAAAGTAATTGCAGGACGATGAAGTTTTGGAATCGGTCAATGGTAATGCCCGGCATACCATCAGACTCACCGGCGATCAGGCGATAACCTGTTAAATCATCACGCTCGGCCAGCCACGTACGCCATTGCTGAGCGGTTTGCAGACGATTGATGAAAAAGTCACGATCCACGGCTTCCTGCTGATCAAATGTCCAAACACGCGCACGGATTTGAGACTGAGGCGAAAAAGCGGCACGGGCCAGCCATTTTCCCTGAAAATCGCAAACGTCGATGGTTTCACCTGAAGCAGCATTACCCTCAACGCGGGTCACTGCACCGGAGAATACCCATGGATGGCGGCGGAGTAAGGACTTTTCGCGTCCTTTGGCAAGAAATAAACGTGCGGTCATGTTAGTTTTCTATGATCTATGATGAATCAGACAAATAAGGTGCGACATTGTCCGGTTATGGGACAAGAAAAGCAAATACCCAAATCATTCGGAGCTTAGGGAGGCAATATGTCAAAAGTCAGTACGGCGGCTTATGTTGCAGGCAGCGTTCAAGGTGTCGGCTTTCGCTATAACACGCAGCGTCAGGCGCGGGCGCTCAATCTTACTGGCTATGCCTACAACATGGATGATGGGCGAGTGGAAGTGGTGGCGGAAGGCGAGGCTGACGCGGTAGAGCAACTGATTGAGTGGATAAAGCAGGGCGGTCCACGCGGTGCCCGAGTCGATCAGGTACTCACAGAACCGCGTTCGCTACAGAATTTCAGCCAGTTTAAAATCAAATACTGATTAAATGCATTTCACCGGTTTTGGCAAACCCGCAAGCTTGGTGGCTTGTTTCGCTGGGCCCTTAGGAAATAGGCGATATAGATAGCGGCTATTTCCTTTCTCCTCGCCATATTTCTGTGTCATGGCTTTTACCAGCATGCGAATGGCCGGAGACGTATTGAACTCCATATAGAACTCACGCACAAAACGCACCACTTCCCAGTGGGCTTCGCTTAGCTCAATACCTTCTTCCATCGCCAGCAAAGGCACCAGCTCTTCGCTCCAATCGCTACTGTTCAGTAAGTAACCCTGCGCATCCGTCTCAATCTGGCGGCCAGCAAATTCTAACATTGGGAATGTATCTCTTATCGACAAATCAGCGGCTATTGTAACTCAAGGAGCGGCAGCGCGGCAAAATGAGCAACAAGGGAGGGGGAAGTACCGTTTAAACGTACCGTTCAGAAACAAGAAAGCCCCGCTTTTGGCGGGGCACATTTTATTGGGTAAAACCGTGCTACATATTCAGCTGGGCTGAATTAGTTACTGCGTGCGAAACCCAAAATGCTCAACAGGCTGATGAACAGGTTATACAGGGATACATACAGGCCAACGGTGGCGCGGATGTAGTTGGTTTCGCCGCCATGAATAATGTTGCTGGTTTCCCACAGGATGGCACCCGTAGAGAACAGAATAAACAGCGCGCTAATCGCCAGCGATAACGCAGGGATCTGTAAGAACAGATTGGCAATCACGGCAACCAGCAAAATAACGAAGCCTGCCATCATCATCCCAGAAAGGAACGACATATCTTTGCGCGTGGTCAGCACGTAGGCCGAACAGCAGAAGAACACCGCCGCAGTACCGCCCAGCGCCAGCATAATCAGATCGCCCGCACCGCTTGCGATAAAGGAGCTTAAAATCGGTCCAAGGGTATACCCCATGAATCCGGTCAGCGCGAACACCGCCAAAATACCGGCAGGGCGATCGGCCAAACGATAGGTTAAGAACATCAGGCCATAGAAACCAACCAGCATCAACAGCAGACCCGGAGCAGGCAACATCAGCACCGTGCTAGCCGTGGCGGTTAATGCGGAGAACGCCAGCGTCAGTGCCAGCAGAAAATAAGTATTGCGCAACACTTTATGCGTGCTCAGCAGAGAGTCGCGCGAAGATGAGCTGGAAACAACAATACGGTCCATAGAATTTTTCTCTTGTGTAATGAATCGATCGGAAAATTATTGATCTAGAGCAAAATAATAGAGAGGAGCGCGCGCGCACGAAAGGCGTTTTACCCTTCTTTACTTTGATTACCGAGGGAAACTATCTAAAAGAAAGGCGCAATAGCGTTGATGTTTTCATCAGTGCGCTGAAAAATAAAACAAACAAACTAATAATTGGTGATTTTATCAGCATTCGAACATTCTCGTGCTTTACAAGAAATTCCTGTGCCGTTATAGTTCGTCCCGTTGCGGAGGAGTGGCTGAGTGGTTTAAGGCAGCGGTCTTGAAAACCGTCGAGTGTAACAGCTCCTAGAGTTCGAATCTCTACTCCTCCGCCAAAATTCGAAGGCCACGCTTTTAAGCGTGGCCTTTTTGCTTTGGTATTTTGCTAACCCCAGATGTGCTGTTTCATGAGGGAAAGCTCCTCAGCGAAACACATTCGCCTGCGTTGCATGAGCAATATATTCAATAGCTTCCTGCGCGCGCACGCTGTTTCCTTCTTTATCCAGCGGCGGTGAATAGACCGCAATCGCATATTTCCCCGGTACAACGGCAAAAATCCCACCGCCTACGCCACTTTTAGCAGGGATCCCCACGTTATACAGCCACTGGCCTGAACCGTCGTATAGCCCCGCAATTGCCATTTCAGCCAGAATCTTTGGCACGTTCTCTTCAGCGATAAGACGCTTACCGCTATAAGGCGACTGTCCATGATTGGCAAGCGTAGCGCCCATCTTAGCTAAGTCGAGCGTTGAGGCATTCACGGAGCATTGGCGGGTATAAAGATCCACGGCTTCGCGCGGATTGCTATACAGCCTACCGTACGACTGCATCAGCAAGGCCAGCGCCTGATTATGCTGATTGGTTTCAGATTCAGATTGATAAACCTCTTGGTTAACGTGCAGCTGGTTATCGGCAAAGGCATTCAGATTGCCGATAATCTGCTCCCATTTTGCGTCAGGGTTCTTGGCGTTAAGCAAACTCACCGAGCTGATGGCTCCCGCATTCACCAGCGGATTTTGTGGACGCTCTGGGCGCAGTTCAACGGCTAAACCTGAATTAAAAGGAAGCCCGGTTGCATTTGCACCGAGCTTATTCAGCGTCTGCTTTTGCCCTTGTTGCTCCATCACCAGCGCCAGAGTGAATACTTTGGTGAGCGATTCGAGAGGAAAAAGTGCGTCTTTATTGCCTGCGGAAAATATCTGCCCATCAACGGTGGCGATAACGATAGCGTAATTATCAGGGCTATATTTCGCTAAGGCGGGAATGTAATCCGCCACATCGCCACGTTTATCATTTTTAAACTGCGTGTAGGCATCCTGCACTAGGGTTGAATAGTCCGTGTTCGGGGCAGTTTTTGCACAGGTATTTCCCATCAAACACACGATGATAAAAAAAGCGGAGATAACTTTCGTTTTCATAACGGTTTCCTAGCGTGAAGCGGTAAAGCAGGAAAAGGGAAACATGCACAGCGGCATGTCTCCCGAGGGATAAAAAACGATGACAAACGAAATATTATTTGGCTTCTGCTTCAATGATGAATTGCTCTGAAGGTTCGTTATCATCCACCATGCTATCTAGGCACCTAGCGGTTCCTCGGCAGCCTTCACCGTAATGCTCACCTTCCCAACGACCCACCAGCGCAGCACCCACGGCGTTACTCATCACGTTAGTGGCTGAACGACCCATATCAAGGAAAGGATCGACGCCCATCAGCAGAATCAAGCCTGCTTCAGGAATATTAAACTGGCTTAGCGTGGCGGCAATAACCACCAACGAGGCTCTTGGAACACCCGCCATGCCTTTGGATGTCAGCATTAAAATCAGCAGCATGGTAATTTGTTCGCCCATCCCAAGATGAATATTGCAGGCTTGGGCAATAAAGATAACGGCAAACGAGCAGTAGGCCATCGAGCCAACTAGGTTAAATGAATACCCAATCGGCAAGACGAAGCTGGCAATTTTGTTGCTGACGCCAAATTTTTCTAGCGCTTCTAACGTACCTGGGAAGGCCGCTTCTGAACTTGATGTCGTAAATGCGAGTAGGGCTGGTTCAGAAATACCTTTAATCAGTCGCAGGGTACAGCGACCTATCAGCAATACTGAACAGCCAATTAGAATCACCCACAGGCCTGCCAGCGTGAAGTAAAACTCGCCCATGAAGATCCCGGCGCTCACCAATACCCCAAGACCACGTTCTGAGATCATCGCGGAGATGGCGGCGAATACGGTCAGAGGTGCGAAAAGCATCACGTAGCCAGTAAGTTTCAGCATCAGATGAGCTAACGAATCCAACACGGATACGATCGGCTTGGCTTTATCGCCAATGGCGGAAAGGCTGATCCCCATAAAGATAGAGAACACCACGATCTGCAGAATTTCATTGCGCGCCATCGCGTCAACGATACTGGTTGGGATTGCATGAGCAATGAACACTTTCGCCGAGAACGGCACCGGTTCAATGCCGTCAACGGCACCTGCGCCCGCTGCGACAAAGTTGATACCATCGCCAGGTCGCAACAGATTTACTACGACCAGCCCCAGCAAAATGGAAATGAACGCAGCGCAGATGAACAAAAATAGCGTTTTAGAAAAAACACGCCCTAAAGTTTTGGCATCGCCCATTTTCGCGATCCCGACCACCAGCGTTGAAATGATTAACGGTGCAATAATCATTTTGATTAAACGCAGGAAAATATCAGTAAAAATAGAGATCTCGGAGGCGTAAGACTTGGCGAATTCTTGGCTACAGAACTCGTTTATTAAAAAACCAGCAATAACACCTATTATCAGACCCAATATGATCATTGTGGTTAGGTTTTTCGATTTCATAATGATTCCATTTATAAGTAGGGTAGTATCATTTCTCTAACGTTATTTAATAACGGAGCTGATGTTGTGCTTCATTGAATGAAATTTTTACCCACGGCATATTTGTGTATTAAATATTTCCTCTTTATTGCCAAGTCATGGTGCAAAGTTGTGTCGTAAAGTGATGGTGCTAAAAATGCCGTAAAGAAAAACAGTACTTTCAGGTTAGAACGGTGCAAAGCACAGCGAACGACGGAGCGCTTCGCACCGTATGTTTCATTTTGATATTTAAAAACTAAACAGCGAATTCGAGTTTTAACAACGGTGCGTGCTGCTGAGCGCCATAAACATCGGTATCGCCTACGGAACCAGACACAATGGCGCGAGGCATCACCACCTTAACGGCATTCGCGGGGTCAAACCACACAATGCGGTGAACTGATTTTGGATCTATTTTATAAATCTGAGCAATCAGCTCTTTTTTAAATTGTCCTGATTCTTTGATGTGGGAATATATTTGTTTATCCTTAAACAAAATATCTAACACTAATTCATAAGGACCCGCATTTTTAGACCTGACCACATGAGCCAAGTCTAGGATTGATTTTTTCATGCGATCGCTCCTTCAGGCGTCACGTTTTCTAAACGGAACTTAAATTTAATCTCAGGGGTATATTCCATTAAATGATAAATGGAGAATTCATACACCACGCCGCCTTTAATATCTGACGGAGAGAATGGGAATGCTAAATTACCCGCTGTTGCAATTCGGCCTGTATAGCCATAATGCAACAGGGTAGAGCGGGCAAGAGAACAAATGCTATCGGCCATCGCCTGAGTCGGCGCGACGACGTCGAGTAAAATTCCCAATTCATAAGAGGTGGTATTGGGTTCTGGCTCCATCTTACCCATAACGCCATTTTTGCCATAAAGCTGGAAATTCAGCTTCACGGCATCAGGAGCGATACTGAGGTTCTTCTCAACGCTCTGACGCACTTCCAGCAAGATATCGTCAATGTTGGCAATCATGATCGGATCGCGGGTTCCCGCAATACTGAGCGTGCGATAGCCCACTGGGCGAGCGCCTTCCAGTTTCACGGTGTAAGGCGTTTCTTCATGCACCGAACCGGTTACGCGGACTTGGCCATTTCCGGCATCCTTAAACTGACAGGCTTTCAGGTTCAATACCCCGCCAGGCCCCGGCAAGAAATAAGGGTCGGATTTCTCATAGAGCGTATGCGCTGCCGCAGACGTCTCAGTAAACTGACGCTTTTTGTTAAACGCTTTCAGGGTGAAACCGCTTTCGTCCAGAATGCCCATCGCGCAATCGGAGCCTGATCCCGGCGTGGCAGCAATCGCCGCACACTCCAGTATTTTGCCGCAGTGCAGTGCCAAACCTTCATCGAATCCCTGCATGATAGGCAGCGCCGCAAAGCAGGCGGGATCGTAGGCTCGACCACCTAACACCACCTGAGCACCCGCCGCCAGCGCTTCTTGGAACGGCTCGATACCCATTTGCGCCACAATATAAGTGGTTGCATCGATGGCTTCGTGGGTCAGTTCAGGAACAAAATCCAGCGCGGTAATTTTTCCCGCATCTAGCGCGGCGTGAACGACCGCCTTATCCACGTCGGCAGGGATTACCGCCATGGTAAACTCAAGCGCTTCTTCTTTGGCAATCTCAAGAATGATTTGGCGACACCACTCCAGATGAGGTTCGGCACCGGAACCCCCGGCGGTGCCAATCACCACCGGAATATTGTGCTGAACACCGGCGCTGATCATATAGCGCAAATCACGCTTGACCCCTGCGCGGTCGGTGAAGGCTTTGCCTGCGCCGAGATAATGTGGACCCGGATCGGAAGAACCCGCGTCAACGGCGATCAAATCGGGAGATTCCTCCATCGCCAACATAAAGCTTTCTTCTGGGAACCCGTATCCCAGAATGGCGGTTGGCGACAAGATCTTAAACGTTTTAGACATGTTAGTTCGCCTTTGCATTCAACTGAGCGAGAGTACGAGACATCTCGTTAAATACGATATTCATCCCTTCATCAAAGCCCATACCCGGCTTGATCAGCATACGCATTGGGCGTGAAGCGATGGCAACGTGCACGCAGGTGCGGGCGCTAACGTCGGTTTCGTTACAGGTACCGCCCTGATACGCTTCCATGCCTTTTTTATTACAGTAAAGAACGGCGTCGACGATGTTATGAATACTGCCCAGGTCCGGCGTTTTAATCTGAACCATATGGCAGCTGCCTGCGTCGGTAAAATCGATGATGTCTTGATAGGTATTGCACCATTCGTCAGCGACGATTTTGACCTTAGAGCCCAGTTTTTTGAGATGGTGGGTGATCTCGGTTAACAGTCGGATCTGATCGGGTTTATTACCGGCGTCAACCGGACCTTCAATGTACAGCTCCAGATCGCCCGCTTGCTCTTGCAGGCTGGCGATATACTCCGCGCAGCGGATCGGATCTTTATCGAAAATCAGACCGATGGTGCCGTAAACGTCAATATGCAGATTCGGTTTATAGTTAGGATCGACGCGCAGATCGGCAATGCGTTTTGCCAACCAGCTCACATACTCACGCAGCTTCTCACCGTTGCGGCCCAGCTTTTCATCGACGTTGTTAATCAAGCCGTGTGGCAGTACGTCAACGCCTTTCACGATCATTTTATCTACGGCGATATAGCGATCGTCTCCGCTTTGACCAAACAGAGGAATCGATTTGGCGATAATCGGCAGATGCCACTCGTCACAAACCACCTCGGCTTTTAAACGTCCGGTGGCTAACGCGGTTGCGTCCAGTAACGCCTGAGACAGACCATAGCGGATCGCCGTATGCAGCTGTTTGCCTTCAATAGTTACATCGTCGAAGAAACGTGCGTTGAGCAAAAATTCATCCACGCTGCGGCCTTCAAGCAGTGGCTTAATGTGTTTCTCCAAGAAAGGAACAAAATTTGCCGCCACAAACAGCGGATCGCGACCGCCTGCACCAGAGTATTGAACCGCCGCACAGTCACCCACGGCCACTGCGCCGTTTTCTAAAATTAATTGGATAGAAACGCATTCACCGGCCTGACGGATCGAAGTAAATCCTGGCGTAACCGGTTTCCCTTTATAGATAAACCCATCCAACTGAGCGCCATTTTTAATCGCCTGCTGATCGTCAAAATAGAAGGATGAATTGCCGGCGGTGAAGAGTGCGTGTTTGATTTTCATTATGGTCTTCCTATTAATTTGCTATGGGATACAGCGTTAATATCATCAATGATCATTTGGAAAGAGGGCTCGCGGCCTTCTTCCTTGGCGCGTTCGGCAACAAAATCGTGGTGCAGCGTTAAGACATCTTTAGGCAGCGGCACAGAGCCCGGATCGAATACGCGGATCGCCCCGTTGTTGTCGCGGATCGGCAGCATTTTTCCTGAGTTACAAGTTGCTGGCGCAAACGGTACATCCAGCACACCGGCTTCAAAGGCGCGTACTGTACCGATTGCGATGTCGCCGTTGCCCAATTCCAGCACTTTGTTCATCACGGCACGCACTTCACGCTTGATAAGTTCTACTTCGCGATCGACTTCTAGGCACGGTGGGAATTTCTGATCGCGGACCATATTCAGCATCTGATTAGAGGCGCGCAGCCCTTGACCGTTGGCCTCTGCGGTTGGAATGCCATAGGCCTCATGCGGACTCTTGGTAATCACCTTGGTTGCGCCAGCCATTCCGGCAACCGCTGCACCCCAAGAGATCACTGCGAATGCGCGTGACTCATCTTCAGGGAAACCGCCCATCCACTGATGGAAAACGGTGCTCAGTTCATAGTTCTCATAGCCGTTGGCACGGAAATATTCATGAGACAGATCGCGCAGCGACTTAATGGCGGCAATGTCTTGCACGATGTTGCCGACCTGACCGTAGCCGACGGTAATAGAGCGAACGCCTTGCTCCAGCGCGAGCAGCCCTTCAATGATGGCCACCGCATGAGAAACAAACGGCGGGATCAGCGTGCCGGTTAATGGGCCGAACGGTTCGCGGTTGATTCGAATGCCATGCTCTTCATACACGCCGATCAAACGGTCGCAGTATTGCCAGTCACGGATGGATTTTTCCAGCGTTACGCGTTTCGCATAAGGAATGTTGTAGGAGATACCGCCACCTTCGTAGCTGGTAAACCCGCTGGCCATCGCGATCTCGGCTAACAGACGAGCGTCGGGCGTGCCGTGACGGATCTGAAGTGGCTTGTCGAGCGACTCCGTAATGCCACGGCAGGCTTTTACGCCGTGGTTGACGACTGGCAGGCCGTTAAGCTTTGAGGTTCCTGCTTCAATGGATTTCTGAATGCCGATGGCGGCTTCTTCATAACGATTCAGACGGGTATAGGCATCAATGGTGGTTGGCAGCAGATCGCAGTCTTTTTGCAGCGTTTTAAGCAGCGCAATATGCTCTTCAATTAACGCCACCCCCGCACGTGGCTGGCTGAGCGTGATACCTTGCTTGTCGGCTTCAAACAGTGCCTTGGCGAAGTTTTTTGATTCAGGGATCGTTTGCTGATATTTGACGCAGTCCTCAAATTTTTCAACATCCTTGCCGGTATGCCAAGTTTGTAAAACACTGGCACGCTCGGTCATAAAATCGTCTAACGTAATTTTTTTGTTTCGAAGTTCCATCATGACTCCAATTTTTACTTGTTCAAAATTTGAACGCTAGTCTGGGCGGCAGCTTTAGGAAAGCGACGAGCGACATTGGCGAGTAGCGGAAGTAAACCCTGTGTATCTCGGTAATATTCAAACTGACTTGGCAGCAGCACTTGTTTGCCGTCATCGTCCAGATCGCGATATTTCAACCAGTGGTGAATATCGAAATCATTGGCGCGTGAGAGCCAGCCACCGGTGCCGATCACTTTTTTAATCGGATTGAGATCTCGGCCCACTTGGAGGTCGACATTTCCGGCGCAGGTGCAAACCTGTACTTTTTTGCCCGCGTGGCGTTCAGCTGCGTAACCCACACAGATCCCCGCCAGCAATTGATCAAAGATGCGCTCTTCATCGGTGCGCGGCAGATAGCCGGGATTCGCTACCAGATGTTTTAAGTAGTGATGAAAGGCCGCAATTTTGCTTTCTTGATGAGAAAAATAATGCGCAATCAGCGGCGCCCCAGTTTCACCCGCCGTGATGGCCGATACTCGCATCCCCAGATCGCCCTCTACCGTGCGCTTGACGATAGGTTCAGGCAGGCCATGCATCACGGTGTCCGGTGCCAGACTGTTCTGGTTGGCTGAATAAATATCGGTCGTAGCGCCGCCCATATCGATCAGCATGAAGGTTTCCCATCCCACGACATGGCGACGGATCTGCTCCACGAGTTCGAAAACGGAGTAGGGGGTCGGCAGCGGCTCTTCGCCGGTCTGCTCAACAATGACGTCTAAGCCTTTTCCCTTAACGATTTTATGCAGGAAAATATCGCAAATAGCGCTGCGCGCACCCAATGGACTTGGGTTATCCAGACTCGGTAAAACGTTATCGACGATGGTTAAATCTTTATCGCCGAGCAGATCTTGAACCTCATCTTGCAGGTCACGATTACCCGCATAAATAATGGCGCAGTCGAGATTAGATTTGGCCAACAGCTTGGCGTTGGCTAAACCATGTGCACAGTCACCGCCGTCGGTGCCTCCGGTAAACAGCAAAATATCGGGTGGCGTAGCTTCTAGAGCACGCAGATCTGCTTTGTTCAGGTTATAAGCAAAATGCTGCGAAACCTTTGCTCCGGCAGAATGCGCCGTGACCTTTGCCGATTCTAACGTGATGCTGGGCACCAGACCGATGGCGGCAACGGCCAGCCCACCTTTGGCCGACGAGGAGTAATCAAGCTTGATTTTTCCCGATTCCAAAAGAGGACGTGCATCGTCAACGTTGAGGATTCTATTCAGAACGGTAAAAAATCCTTCAGCCAGATGGTGCGGTGTCGTTGGGGATAATGCGCAGTTTTTGACTTCAATATGGTCATTATCTCCCACCTCGAACACTGCTCCTTTCGTCCACGTGGAGCCGATATCGATAGAGACGTTGATCATTGCACGCCCTCTGCCACGCGTTCGTTTTGCATAACGGGTTCAATGTCTTTTCTCATCAGCGAGCAAACCAGCTCCAGATCCGTATCGGGTGCAAAGACGCGATTAAACCCCATGCCTTTAAATTTGGTCTCGATATCACAAAAGTCATGTTTACCGATAACCAGATTACCGCCCACGTAGAGCAAGATATCGCCGATACCACGCTCGATGCAGTTTTCCCGCATGCCAATACAGTCCACTTCACCGTGCCCATAAATAGAGGAAACGACGATAGCCTGTGCACCGGTTTCAATAGCCGCGTCAATATACTCATCCTGGCTAACCATCACGCCGAGATTAATAACGTTAAAATCGTGCATGGTGAATACGCGATCTAATACTTTGTTACCAACAGCATGGCAATCAGCACCGATGACGCCAATAACAATTGTTGGATTTTGCATGTTAATAAGCCCTCTATTTAGATAACGGTCCATATTTAGCTTGATGACTGGAAAGTTAATGCCATGATCAAAATCATGATTAAAACCGGCCAGAAGTTATTTTTGTGACATGCTGCATATAAAGTGTTGGCGATAGTGCGACGATGAAAATTCAAAAAAACATCGCTGAATATTTGTTCATATCAATGTGCTTTTTGCGCTAGTTAAACACAATTGATATCTCGTCAGGAGTTCTTGAAAAATAGATGTTTTATTGTTTACAAATGATAATTAATTTAAAAATCTTTAAAAAACATATCGTTGCATGAAATTAAATTTTGGTAAAAATAAAGGCTTTTTACAGGTTGAATAAATTCATCTCTAATTTGTGATCTACTTAGTGTTTATTGATTTGTGACCTTGGTCATATTTATTGGTTATTTTTATTTTTTAAAAAAAAGAAGTAATGTTGCCAACGTAAAAATACAACTCACGCTGGCAATTAAATGTAATTATTGTGTGCCATTTAGAACGAAATATAACGAAAATCTAAATACCATCTAAACAGCGCGTTTTATCTTAAAAGTATATGAGATGCGTTAATTGACTATTTAGGATTCGTCACTAATGCACGCCACCGACAACGGTTTTAACGACATGAATTCTCGGATAGCTGCGAGTTATTTTTTGCTCCTGCAAGGCGCTGACTATTTTGTCGATATCATGTTTACGTCGATCGCAGAGTAAGCCAACGACGCTTCCGCTGTGGGCCACATTCAAACCATAAATTCCCCAATGTTCGACCAGATCGCGCAGCTGGTTAAATTCGGGTTTAGGCAACAAAGCCTCACTGGCAATCGCGCTAAGCGTAGTCGCTTCACCCAGGCGATAATAACAGCGGCGATGGTTTGCAAGGTGAAATTGAATCAGGGCATTTTCTAAATTCTGGGCCTGATTAAGTAACAGCGACTGGCGATCTCTACGGTGAAACTCTTCGGTGATGATGCGCTGCGGACTTTCTAACAACACAATATCCAGCGTAGGCAGCCACGGGAAATGCTGCTGGGTTTGTGCCGTCTGATGGTCAAAAAGCGTAAGGTTTTTAAAGATGGTGCTGTCCGTGGGTTCGATAGCGACGCAAAGTACGGCCAGCTGTTCGGCGCTTAACGAACGGTTAAGCAATCGCGCGGTAGCCACTGCCGTGGCGGCAATATCGGCGGTGCTGCTGGCTAAGCCTTTTGCGACCGGAATCGTTGAATCAAATTCGATGCGCATACTTTCGGCAAGACGCGGGGATTCACCAAAATAGGACAACACCTGCTGAAGCATTTGCCGCATTCGTGGGCGCTCTTGCGGGCTCGGTTCCCCTTCATTAACGTAAACGGTGCTATACCAGTTGATAGGGCAGGAGATTAGCTTTTCCCCTCCATTCATCCATCCCTGTAGCAGTTCACCACAAGAAGCTGGACAGGATGCTTCAGCCATAAATCACACCTTGATTGATACCGATGGTTAACACTCTGCCTGCTGGGCTAAACAGATTTTTTGTCAGTTTCGCTGCTTTCCATCGGCTATATCGCCTGCAGCAACAATTCTTGGCTGATATCAATCTGGCTGGAAGCAAATGACAGTATTTCGCTGAGATTAACAACGTGACCAATAACCAGAAGCGCAGGCGCGTGCAGATTTTTACGCTGAATTTCATCCTTGAGCGTGGTTAAGGTGCCTTTTGCCATCTGCTGTTTTTGCTGGCTGGCATACATAACGGCCGCCGCAGGCGTATCGGGTGATTTACCGGCCTCGATCAACAGCTGGCAAATTTCCTCTTGTCGGGTCATACCCATGAGGACAATCAGCGTGCCTTCCAGCTGTGCCAGCAACTGCCAATTTTGCGGTTCGTTGCCTTGGCACATATGTCCTGTTACCACGTGAAAACTGGAGGCGTAATCACGATGAGTGACAGGAATGCCTGCACAGGCCAGCCCGCCAATAGCGGAACTAATCCCCGGAATAATCTCGAAAGGGATACCGCACTGCGCCAGGCTTTCTGCTTCCTCGCCGCCGCGGCCAAATACATAGGGGTCACCCCCTTTTAGGCGAACGACGTTTTTTCCCATTAAGGCATGATCAATGAGGATTTGGTTGATGTTCTCTTGAGGAACCGGATGATTATTCGGTTTTTTACCAACGTTAATAATTTGGCAATTCGGTGAGGCTTGCGCAATCAGATCAAGATTAACCAAACGATCGTGGACAATAACTTGAGCTTCACGAATAGCGATTAAACCTTTAACCGTAATGAGTGATGCATCTCCTGGCCCGGCTCCAACTAGTAAAACTTTTCCTTTCCTCATTAGACAAACCTTTATGGCTGAAAATTATGGCTGAAAAAAGTGAGCGCTATTTATGTAAGTGTAAAATAAATTTTATTATATAAATTCTCATTGGGGTTTCTGATGCGGTGCTATTATTAATGACTCGAAAAAATATATGTTTGACGGCGCTCGCAATATTTAATCATTTTACGGAATGATCTCTTTATATTATTTGACGTTCTTGTGTTTTGTTTATATCTCGTTGAAGTTAATAATTATTTTATTTACGGTTTATTTAATCTTTAGCTTTTCATGTGCAAAGTAAACGCTTTACATATTTGATATTTAGATCTGCAATGTCCTTGGCTATGTTTTTGTTTTATAAATTTGATTTTTTGTGTTGAATAATGAACTTTATTTATTAATAAGAAGCTGGTCACAAAAAAAACGAATTGCTATGTTTACCGATATGAAAGTGTGTATTTTAATTATCGAGCTTGCTGGTTACGAAAATGTAAATAAATTCCGTCATTCAATAACTGTTTTTCAATAAATAGCGCTGTGATTTTTACGAGCGTGTGTAATTTATTTTTAAATTGATAGGTTTTTTCATCTTTATTTGTATAGAAAATGCAACAAATGCTCTTCCGTAAAATAATAGTACAGTCAGTCGATATTAACCGACGGACATAGACTTTATAAATTTAGCACGCATCAATCTCTCGAGGTAAGTCATGCAAAAACGATCAGGAAATGATCGCGGCACTGTGGCACTGGAAGGAGAAGAGAAATGAGCCTTTCGCTGATGGTTCAAGGCACCGCCTCCGACGTAGGAAAAAGTGTTTTAGTCGCTGGATTTTGCCGTATTTTTATGCAGGACGGTTATCGCTGTAAACCTTTCAAATCACAAAATATGGCGTTGAATTCAGGGATCACCGCGCAGGGCGATGAAATGGGGCGAGCGCAGATTTTTCAGGCTCAGGCGGCGGGAGTTGCGCCCGATGTGCGCATGAATCCGGTACTGCTCAAACCGACAAGCGATCATAAAGCGCAGGTCATTGTGATGGGAAAAGTGGCCTGCCATATGGATGCCGCAGAATACCACCATTATAAATCCCAGCTACAGCAGCAGATTAAAACCGTCTATCAACAGCTGGCGAGCGAATCCGACATCATGGTGCTGGAAGGTGCAGGCAGCCCGGCAGAAATTAATCTGCGCGATCGAGATATCGTGAATATGGGCATGGCTGAGGCCGCTGGCGCACCGGTATTGCTGGTGGCTGATATCGATCGCGGCGGGGTATTCGCTTCTATCTATGGCACCTTAGCGTTGCTCAAACCCGAAGAAAGGGCGCGGGTCATTGGCGTCATTATCAATAAATTTCGCGGTGATATCACGCTATTGCGCCCTGGACTCAAGCAAATTGAAACGCTGACTCAGGTTCCCGTTCTCGGCGTTTTGCCTTGGCTATCGCTGGATCTGGAGGATGAAGACGGGGTGGCATTGCAGGTCGGAAAATACTCCTCCGCCAAAGAAGCCGATCTGGACGTAGTGGTGATTCAGTTTCCGCATATCGCCAACTTCACCGATTTTAATCCGCTCTCGGTGCAGCCGGATGTACGTCTGCGATACGCAGTCGATCCACAGGAAATCATGGGCGCAGATCTGATTATTTTGCCAGGCAGTAAAAATACGCTCGGCGATCTGAGCTGGTTAAGAGCGCGCAGGCTGGATCGCGCGATTAAAAAAGCCCACGGAGCAGGTACCGCAGTCATGGGGATCTGCGGTGGTTATCAAATGCTGGGTAATCAGATTTTCGATGAAGTGGAGTCAGGTCTAAGCCATATGTGCGGATTAGGTTTGTTGGATGTGGATACCTGTTTTGAACCGAGTAAAAAAACCGCGCAGGTGGCTGGCGTTTCTGGCTCTCACCTCAACGGCCTGTTGGCTCAGTGCGGTAATCAACCTCTAACGGGTTATGAGATCCACATGGGAGTTTCAACGCTGGGTGAAAAGGCCCGCCCGTTTGCCCATATGCAGGTTAAGAATGGTCAGGCGGAAGAGTGGCTCGATGGCGCGCTAAACCATGACGGCAGCGTAGCTGGCAGCTATTTGCATGGCCTGTTTGACCAAAACCTGTTCACCCGATCTCTGCTCAATCAGCTGAGGCAGAAAAAAGATCTAGCACCGCTAGACGATGAAAACTTCGATTACACGCGCCATAAAGAAACGCAGTTTGACGCGTTGGCATCCAACATGCGCGTGCATTTGGATATCGATCGTATCTACGCTTTGATGCGCCAGCATCAGGAACCACAACATTGAGGCGGGCTCGCGGGAGCAATATCCAATGACGCTGACGATGTTCTGGGCCACGGTGCAATTTATTACCCGACTGCCGGTGCCAAGCCGCTGGGCCGAGGGGGCTGATTTTCAGCAATACGGGCGTGGTGTTCCAGCATTTCCCATCGTAGGGCTGATGGTGGGAGTGCTGGCCGCTGGGGTCTCGCTGGCTATCAGCCAGTCGGGCGGAGGTATCTATATTGGTGCATTGGGCTACGTGTTTGCATTGACGTTGCTGACCGGTGGTTTTCATCTGGATGGATTAGCCGATACCTGCGATGGCATTTTCTCTGCCCGCAAGCGCGAGCGGATGTTGGAAATTATGCGAGATAGCCGTCTCGGAACCTACGGTGGCCTCGCGCTGATTTTCTCTGTGGCAACGAAAACGCTGGCGGTGGTGTCGCTTTCACCGCTATCCCCGTGGGTATTATTCGGTTTCTTGAGCTGCGCCTGCGTGGCGGGGCGAACCGCGATGGTGCTGGTGATGTATGGGCAGCGCTATGCCCGCCAAGGCGACGGAATGGGCAACATCTATATCGGCAAAATATCGCGTTTTGAGGCGGCAACGACGTTAGTCATCGGCTGTTTGCTGGTGGGAATACTGGGCGGTCGTCAGGCGCTGGCGGCGCTGGTCATCACTTTCGTAGCTATTTATGCGCTAGCGCGTTATTTCCGCCATCACCTCGGTGGACAAACCGGAGACACGCTGGGCGCAGCAGAAGAGATGGGCGAAATGATTTTCCTTTTAGCACTGCTTTGGGTTTAGCACCACCTTAATGAGAAAAAGCATGAACACATTAGACTCTATTATTCAAAGGATCCGCCCCTTAGATCGGGAAAAAATGGCGCAGGCTGCGGGACATGTGGATGCGTTAGCCAAACCACCGGGAAGTTTAGGGCGCTTAGAGCAACTGTCGATCCAGCTATCAGGCATGTCGGGGATGACTGATTTAGCCAATCTGAACAAAGAGATTATCGTGATGTGCGCCGATCACGGCGTATTTGAGGAAGGGGTTGCCGTAACGCCCAAAAACGTCACGGCGATTCAGGCTCGAAACATGCAAAAAGGGCTCACCGGGGTATGTGCGCTGGCCAAAAATAGTAATACGCGCGTGCTGCCTGTTGATATTGGTATTGATGCAGACCCTATCGCCGACCTACGTTCGCTGAAGCTGGCGCGCGGCTGTGGAAACATCGCTCGCGGGCCAGCGATGAGCTACTCGCAGGCACAACAACTGTTGATTGCCAGCGCCAATCTGGTGCAAGAGCGCGTGGCGCAGGGGATTTCCATTTTTGGCGTTGGCGAGTTGGGTATTGCTAATACTACGCCAGCGTCGGCCATGATCAGCGTGCTGACCGACACCGATCCTCATGACGTAGTCGGTATCGGCGCGAACCTTCCTTTGGCGCGAGTGGCACATAAAGAAAGCGTTGTGCGGCGTGCAATCGATGTTAATCAACCGAATGCAAATGATGCCGTTGACGTGCTGGCTAAAGTCGGTGGTTTTGATCTGGTGGGTATGACCGGCGTGATCCTCGGTGCCGCCGCTGCCGGAGTGCCAGTCGTGCTGGATGGTTTTCTCTCCTATGCGTCTGCGCTTTCCGCGTATCGTCTGGCGCCACAGGTGCGAGATTACTGCATTCCCTCTCATTTTTCGGCTGAAAAAGGGGCGGGGGTGGCGCTGAAGCATCTCGACCTGGTTCCGTATTTATATCTGGATCTGCGCTTGGGTGAAGGCAGCGGCGCCGCGATGGCGATGTCGGTGATTAGCGCCGCCTGCGCCATGTATTGCGATATGGGCCAGCAAACGAGCAGTGGTTTTACTTTGCCGCTGTCGCCGTTACGTAACTGATTCTTTAATTATGAATTAATGGGTGTATCAACATGCGCTGTAAAATTCCTAAGACCGATCTATTAGTGACGTTTGAAGCCGTGGCTCAGTATGAAAGCTATACGCGTGCGGCAGAGAAATTAGCGTTAACGCAGAGTGCGGTATTTCGTCAAATAACCGCATTAGAAGAATTTCTTAACGTGTCTTTATTCCATCACGTGCGCAAGCGTATTTTTCTTAACGATGCCGGCCGTTATTATCTCGATCTCGTCAGAGATACACTAGAGCAGATGGAACGCGATACGCAAAGTATTATGTCCTATCAATCTACGCAACAGATTTTGGAATTAGCGGTCACGCCAACGTTTAGCACACACTGGCTTATTCCTAACCTGAGTGACTTCCATGAAAATAATCCTGAGATAGTGCTAAATTTAATTGCGCTGACCACACCCGCTGATTTTTTAAATCTACGCTATGACGCCGTGATTATGCGCGAAGACTTCTGTAGCCCTTGGGCGGAGAATGAACATTTATTTGAAGAAGAGCTAGTTCCGGTGTGTAGCCGCATGCTATGGCGTGACGATAAAGAGGTGATGCGCGCGGACCAGTTACTGGATGAATTCACGTTGTTACATCAGACTACACGGCTTGATTCATGGCACGATTGGTTTGCGT
Organism: Hafnia sp.; assembly: GCF_036648275.1. Lineage (NCBI taxonomy): Bacteria > Pseudomonadati > Pseudomonadota > Gammaproteobacteria > Enterobacterales > Hafniaceae > Hafnia > Hafnia sp. The sequence continues at coordinate 81,703 of NZ_JAVXIQ010000001.1, forward strand.
TATCCGGCGTGAGCAGCCCGCAGGTGCGCATGGGGCCGCGCTTTGATCTGCTCTCTATGCTGATTTCTGCCGTGCGTTCCAATTTAGGCGTTGCGCTGCTGCCGCGTTTTGCAATTCATAAAGATCTTGAAAATGGCGATATGGTGATCCCGTGCGATTTACCTATGAGCACCGGTAACCACTTTATTTTAACCTATAAGGAAGGAAAGCGAGGTTTACGTAGTTTGCAGAAGTTTAGCCATTGGGTACATGAAAAATCGAATGACGAGGAATTAAAAAGAACAGGTATTCACAGTTAAGCATCATATGTTGAAAATTGAACAATTGATTTTTAAGTTAATAAAATAATAATTGGAATTGTTTTTATATTTTCAATTTTCAAACAATCTATCTTTTTGTTACGCCTCATGGCTAGCAAGATTCTCTTGCTACTATTTTCCAATTTATTGAGTAAAAATAATGCATAAAAATGATTTTTTTTACCAAGAGATATTTCCTCTATCTGAAGATAAAACCGAGTATTACCTCCTTACCGATAAATACGTTTCTACTTTTACTATTGCTGGCAAGGAAGTGCTTAAAATAGAGCCCGAGGCGTTAACGCTGGTTTCTCAACAGGCGTTTCATGATGCGTCATTTTTCTTGCGTCCTGCGCATCAGCAGCAGGTAGCCGCCATTTTGCAAGATCCTCAGGCCAGTGAAAACGATAAATATGTGGCTTTACAGCTCCTGCGCAATTCTGAAATTTCGGCGAAAGGCATCTTGCCCAACTGCCAAGATACCGGCACATCAACGATTGTGGCCAAGAAGGGGCAGTATGTTTGGACCGATACTGACGACGTAGAAGCGCTGTCACGCGGCATTTTTAATACTTTCCGCCAAGACAATTTGCGCTATTCACAAAATGCGGCGTTGGATATGTACAACGAAGTGAATACCGCGACCAATCTACCCGGACAAATTGACATTTTTGCCACCACCGGCGCGCAGTATTCATTTTTGTTCGTGAACAAAGGCGGCGGCTCAGCCAACAAAGCCGCGCTGTATCAGGAAACCAAAGCCATTCTTGAGCCGGAAAAACTTAAAGCGTTTCTGATCGAAAAAATGAAAAGTTTAGGCACGGCAGCCTGCCCGCCGTATCACATTGCCTTCGTGATTGGCGGCTTATCGGCGGAACAAACGTTAAAAACCGCTAAGTTGGCCTCAACCAAATATTTTGATGCACTGCCGGTGAGCGGCAATGAATACGGTCAAGCATTTCGCGATACGCATTTAGAACAGAGCTTGCTCGAGGCTTCTCGCGAGTTTGGCTTAGGGGCGCAGTTTGGCGGAAAATATTTTGCGCACGATGTGCGGGTTATTCGTCTGCCGCGCCACGGTGGATCGTGCCCGATTGGCATGGCTATTTCATGCTCATCAGATCGCAATATCAAAGCCAAAATTAACAAGCAGGGGATCTGGCTGGAGAAGTTAGAACGCCATCCTGAACGCTACATTCCGCAGGCGATGCGCCAGCATCAAGAAGGGCAGGTCGTCGATATTGATCTTAACCGCCCGATGGCGGAGATCCAGCAAGAACTTTCGCGCTATCCGGTTTCGACGCGCGTGTCGCTCAACGGACCGTTGATTGTGGCGCGTGACATTGTCCATGCCAAGCTTAAAGAACGCCTAGAGCAGGGCGAGCCGTTGCCACAATATATGAAAGATCATCCCGTGTATTATGCGGGACCCGCCAAAAAACCAGACGAATATGTTTCAGGCTCGATGGGGCCAACCACCGGTGGGCGCATGGATAGCTATGTTGAGCTGTTTCAATCCCACGGCGGAAGCTTAGTGATGCTCGCCAAAGGCAACCGTAGCCAGCAGGTGACCGACGCTTGCGCACAGCACGGGGGCTTTTATCTGGGCAGTATCGGCGGTTCGGCGGCCATTCTGGCGCAGGAATATATTGAAAGCTTGGAGTGTCTTGAATATCCCGAGCTGGGTATGGAGGCGGTTTGGAAAATGAATGTCAAAAACTTCCCAGCGTTTATTTTGGTCGATGATAAAGGCCATTCATTCTTCGACCAGATCCAGATGAAGGCATGCGCAGGCTGTCAAAAATAGCCCATAGGAGCATTGTCATGAGTGAAGAACGCTATCAACAACGCCAACAGCAGCTCAAAGAGCGCGTTGAACAACGCGTTGCAGAAGCCACGAAACGCTGCGGGATCGTGATTGTGTTTACCGGCAATGGCAAAGGTAAAACCTCTGCGGCTTTTGGTACGGCCGCACGGGCAATCGGTCACGGCATGAAAGTCGGTGTGGTGCAGTTTATCAAAGGGGAGTGGGAAAGCGGCGAGCGCAATCTACTCGAACGCGCTGGGGCTGAGTTTCATATCATGGCGACCGGTTTTACCTGGGATACTCAAGATAAGCTGTCGGATACGCGGGCTGCGGTAACGGCGTGGGAACAGGGCAAGCGTATGCTGGCAGATCCCGCCTATGGGCTGGTTATCTTAGATGAACTGACCTATATGCTGACCTATGGCTATTTGGAACTTGATGAGGTGTTAACCGCGCTTGAAAATCGACCCGCTCAGCAAAATGTGGTGATCACGGGAAGAGCCTGCCATCGAGATCTCATTGCGTTGGCTGACACGGTGAGTGAAATGCGGCCGATTAAGCACGCTTTTGATAGCGGTATCCAGGCACAGGCAGGCATTGATTGGTAATACGCATCGAAAAGTAATACCGAAAAGTAATATAGCTTGCTTGCTACGTAACAAAGGCCATGCCGTGCGGTGTGGCCTTTTTCTTGCCAAAAAACAAATGATGAAATTTCCCCCGTTTTTCCTAGACAGTGACTATAGTCAATGTATGACACGGCAATAAAGCAAGTCATTGGTTTCCTATTACACCTCAAGGCGGCTTTGCTTAAGCTTTGTTTATAGTTTTGTCCGTCTCTAAGAACTTTCTAAATAGTATTAAATTTCGTTTTTTCTGGATGAAAAAAATAAATCACTAACGGTTAGTGTTGTTAATGTTAAGTGATTTATGCATGCAATTTATAAGGTTATTGATTTTCTAATTAAAAATCAATGATATGAGTTTTTATGGTTGAAATTAAAGATAGATTATGACGATCAATTGAGCGTTTTTGATTGGCTGTGATTGGTGTTGACGATCAATAGATCAGATTTGATCGAAATTGATTATCGAAATACCCATTGATAGAATGAGTGAATAATCTATCTTGTAAATGCGGTGTTGAGTGAATGCTTCGCTGAAGCACCCTGCTTGGGGGACATCATGGATGACATATTCTTATTCAGTCGCTCGCACATCATGCAGTCGGCTATTGCGAGCATCACAGGATGCCGTTCAGCAACACTTCGAACCAGCCCAAACTTCAAGTTTCAAAACCCTATACAAACTGCCGTAGCAGTGCTGATCATTCGGCCTAAGCTATTGGTGGTTGATACGGTGCTAACGTGCGCCGCTGATATCCAGTATTTATTGCAACGTCTGGCCGATGAGAGCTATCGCAGCCGTATCGTTCTGATCGTTGACAATAAAAACGCTCAAATGGCGCACCGCTACCCGCTAGATTTCCCTGAACTCAACATCGCGTGCATCGGTGATCTGCAAGCGCTCTCTGACACTATTCAGAGCACCTCACACGGGTATTTGGTGAATACGCTGTCCTCGCAAATTTATCTTGGCCTGCAAAAGCATATCTCCAATAAATTTGCGGCGTTATTAATGGACTGGGATGCTGCGTGCTCGCAGGCGAAGCGCAAGGGTAACGACTACAAAAATATTTTAAACAGACGCTCTTATCTCAAGAAGAAACTGGGACTCAAGAACAAAACTGAGATTGATCTTCTGATTGGTATGCTAAAAGAGCCAAATCGTACCAACGACGCCACTTCTCCCCTGCGTCAGAGCGTTTAGACCGTCGCCACCGCGCCCCCGTTTAACGCACTCGTATAAATTGTAACCACCTGAGATATCAGCCTCGCCTACAGCGGGGCTATTTTTATGCCTCAACGCTTATTCTGCCTATTTTTTGATCTGTATTTTATCCCGCGATTTGATGCATTTTATTTACTTTAAAGCTAAATGTGCCAAACCCAATGATAAAACCACCGCATAGACCTGAATATAGTGAAAGGTTATATAAATGACTTATCGCTAATTGATGAAATTAATATATACATCAGCCATAAACTGATAATCATCGCTTGAGAACAACATCTTGGATTATCTGCGATGTTCGCAAGAAAACTCTTATTTTAAACGTACCGTAAATGGATGGTGATTATTTATCTGAATTCCACTCATGGCGTTAAATCAACCGATTTATATGGACATATTGGTTATGTTTATCGGATTAATGCCAAGTTATTAACGTCGTTTGTGCTATTGAGTTGATGCGATTCATTGAGTTTTTATATTCTCATAGCAAAGTTCCTAGTGTGGTCTGATAGTCATTTATTTGCTCATTCCATAGAGGAAATATCTTATTTTTGAATTCTATTAAATGACTAGGATTAAGCCTGTGCTGAGACGCCTTAAACCCTTGCAGCACAAGGGGTATTGATTTTTATCGTAAGAAATATCTTACATTTCAATTAGATGATCTATGTCACAAAACGATCTTTTCGTTACATCCTGTAACAGTTAAACGTTTCTTAATAGAAGTAAAAACTTCTTAAACTCAGTCACGAGTATTCTGCTTACTCACCTTTCCTTATTAATTAAATATGTACTAGAAATACTAAATATCGCCAATCGATGAACGTTTTGACTACGCCGTTTATTCGCAATTAATTCACCTGTTTACGGTGACTTAATTTAAGGCAGGGAATGTTTGTCACGACTGGCAGTTATCCTTAATTTTCAGTTGTAAGGGACAGTAAATGGCTTCATCAAGTTTCCAAAATGAAGTACCCAAGGCTCGCGTCAATATCAAATTGGATTTACATACCGGTGGAGCACAGAAGAAAGTTGAACTGCCGCTGAAATTACTGGTAATGGGCGACTACAGCAACGGTAAAGAACAACGTCCACTTTCCGAACGCAGCAAAATCGATATTAATAAAAATAACTTCAATAGCGTACTGGGTGAATTCCAGCCAAGTATAAAAATGGCAGTGCCAGATACTTTGGCCGGTGACGGTACGGATACCGCGGTATCTCTAACTTTCAATGATATGAAAGATTTCGAACCTGAACAGGTAGCTCGCCAGATCCCTCAGCTACGTGCTCTGCTCGCCATGCGTAACCTGCTACGCGATCTCAAATCAAACCTGCTCGACAACGCAACGTTCCGCCGTGAACTCGAAAATATTCTCAAAGACGACGCTTTGAGCGATGAACTGCGCGCGGAATTGGCGGCATTAGCGCCACAAGACTGTTAATCACCGGGTTGGATAAGAGAAGGAAATGCTGATGTCTGTACAGGAAAAAAATGCGCAGGGTAATGCTACCGCTGTGCTTGAAAATGAAGCGCCTATCATGCAGGGCGTTTATGCATCGCTGTTTGAAAAAATCAATCTCAGCCCAGTTTCATCGCTGACCGGTATTGAAATCTTCCAAAATAACGAAGGACTGGCAGAAACCTCCGCCGACGAGCGTGTTACCGCCGCCGTGAGCGTGTTTTTAGATCTGCTGAAGCAGTCAGCGCAAAAAGTTGAAAAACTGGATAAAACCTTGCTAGATGGCCACATTGCCGCATTGGATGCTCAGATTAGCAGCCAGTTAGATGCCGTGATGCACCATCCTGATTTCCAGCGCGTGGAATCCACGTGGCGCGGCGTTAAGTCACTGATTGACCAAACTGATTTCCGCCAGAACGTCCGCATCGAGCTGCTGGACGTGAGCAAAGATCATCTGGCTCAGGATTTTGAAGATGCGCCAGAAATTGCCCAAAGCGGCCTGTATTCCCATACCTACATTCAGGAATACGACACCCCAGGCGGTGAGCCTATTGCAGCCACTATTTCCAACTATGAGTTTGGCCGTGGCCCGCAGGATATTGCTTTGCTGCGTAATATCTCCAAAGTGGCTGCTGCCGCGCATATGCCGTTCATTGGTTCTGTTGGGCCAGCGTTCTTCGGCAAAGACACTATGGAAGAAGTGGCTGCTATCAAAGATATCGGTAACTACTTCGACCGTGCAGAGTACCTGAAGTGGAAATCTTTCCGTGAAAGCGACGATGCGCGCTATATCGGTTTGACGATGCCGCGCGTATTGGGCCGCTTGCCATATGGTCCAGATACTATTCCAGTGCGTAGTTTTAACTACGTGGAAGAGGTGAAGGGGCCAGATCACGAGAAATACCTGTGGACCAACGCCTCGTTTGCGTTCGCCGCCAACATGGTGAAAAGCTTCATCAACAACGGTTGGTGTGTGCAAATTCGTGGCCCGCAGGCCGGTGGTGCCGTTACCGATCTGCCGATCCATCTCTACGATTTGGGCACCGGTAATCAGGTGAAAATCCCGTCTGAAGTGATGATCCCAGAAACCCGCGAGTTTGAATTCGCTAACTTGGGCTTCATCCCGCTGTCGTACTACAAAAACCGCGACTACGCGTGCTTCTTCTCGGCGAACTCCACCCAGAAACCGGCGCTGTATGAAACCCACGACGCCACAGCGAACAGCCGCATCAACGCGCGTCTGCCGTACATCTTCCTGCTATCGCGTATTGCGCATTATCTGAAACTGATCCAGCGCGAAAATATCGGCACCACCAAAGACCGCCGTTTGTTGGAGCTGGAGCTGAATAATTGGATCCGTGGGCTGGTCACAGAAATGACCGATCCGGCTGATGACTTACAGGCGTCACATCCGTTGCGCGATGCCAAAGTGACTGTTGAAGACATCGAAGATAACCCTGGTTTCTTCCGCGTGAAGTTGTTTGCTGTTCCGCATTTCCAAGTTGAAGGAATGGATGTGAACCTGTCTCTGGTTTCGCAGATGCCTAAAGCCAAAGCCTAATCGGAACCGAGCGCAAAGATGAAAATTGACCGTCCGTTATGGGCTGCTGGGACATTGTTGTCTCCGCAGCAGTTCCAACAGCAGGCGCGCTGGGAGGCATACACCAATGAGTGTATCGCTCATCTGGCGCTGGTTCACCCTTGGGGGATCTTAGCTGCTGAGTTTGACAAGGACGCATTACGGCTGGGCAAACTGAAAGCGGATCGCATTAGCGTCCGCTTTCAGGACGGTACGTTGCTCGACAGTGAGCGGGCAGATCTGTTGCCACCTGCGCTGGATTTAGCGCAGGTGTTACCTGCCGATGCACAAAGCGCCACGCTGTTGCTGGCGCTGCCGTTGGAACATGCCAATGGCGGTAACTGCTTACCGATGGATGCCAAAGCCGATCGTCCCATTCGCTATCGTCAGGATTGGGCATCAGTGCAGGACATTTTTGGTAACGATACCGAGTCCATGGCGGTGGCGCGTTATGCGCTTACGCTGCGTCTAGACGGTGATGAAAACGGTGATTACCTAACGTGTCCCGCCGTGCGCTTAGTGCGCGACGTGCAGGGTGTTTGGGGCGTCGATCCGCAGTTCGTTCCGCCATTGCTTCAGTTCGGTGCGCACGCTGCGCTGGTCAGCTATTTGGATCGTTTATTGACCCAACTGCATGCCAAGCGCACGCGCCTGATGGGCATGCGCCGTGAAAGCAACCAGCGGATGGCCGATTTTGCCGTTGCCGATGTGTCGCTGTTTTGGCTGCTGAATGCGCTGAACAGCTACCAGCCGGTGCTGAATGATTTCCTCACCCATCCTGCGTTGCATCCTGAGTTGGTTTATCGCGAATTGGTGAAGCTGGCCGGTGCGTTGCTCACTTTTTCGCTAGAGCACGATATGGATGCTATTCCAGCCTATGACCACGCGCGTTTAGGCTCGGTATTCCCGCCGTTGTTCAGCCTGATTAGCACATTGTTAGAAGCCAGTTTGCCGTCACGCGTGATCGCCCTCGAACTGGAAAAGGTCCGTCCAAACCAGTGGCAGGCCGCGTTAAACGACGCTCGCCTGCGCGAAGAGGCGGATTTCTATCTTTCGGTGCGCTCTGCGTTACCGGCTCATCTGCTGCAAACCCAGTTCCCACTACTGTGCAAAGTGGGCGCGCCGGATGACGTCAATAATTTGATCAACGTTGCCCTCAACGGTGTTCCGCTTATTCCACTCAGCCATGTCCCTGCCGCCATTCCGCTACGTCTGGAAAATCAGTACTTCGCTTTGGATCTCAAACATCCAACGGCGACGGCGATGTTGGCCTCTGGCGTGTGTGCGTTTTACGTACCAGGAACCTTATCGGATGTGCAACTTGAACTGTATGCGGTGCTGAGAGCATGAGTAAAAAGAGTGTGATTGATATCGACGATCTGCTGCAAGACACATGGCTGCTGGTGGTCCAACTGCGTCAAGGGGTTCCAGTCGAGCATGGACAAACCCTTTGGCAGCACTGCACGAAAAATATCGAACGTACCGAACAGACTTTGAAAGAAGCGGGCATGCATCAGAGTGCCATCGATCATATTCGTTACGCCCAGTGTGCTTTGCTGGATGAAACGGTGCTGGGGCGTCCCCAAGACGACGGCTACTCTGCCTGGCACGCGATGCCGTTGCAGGCCCACTTCTTTCAAACCCTACAGGCGGGTGAACTGCTTTATCAACGCATGCGTGAAGTGCTGCGTGAGCCTGCGCCAAACATGGCCGTGCTGACCTGTTTTCACCGTGTGTTGATGCTGGGGTTTCGTGGCGTTTATGGCGAAACCGATACGCCGGCGCGCCAACAGCTGGTGGCTGAACTTAGCCAACGCGTAGCGCCGCTGGATGTTGATCAAAGCGCACCGTTGTTGGTGAACGCCGCTGCATCGCGGCGTTATCGCTGGCTGCATTCGCGTTGGGTTCATGTTGTTGCGGCGGTGGTGATTCTGGCCGGTGTTTGGTGGGGCTTTCACAGCTATCTCACGACGCTGGTTACCACGCTGTTACCCGCCAAGCCATAAAGGGACGATGACATGAGCACCACCTACAAGCGCGCCCTATGGGCATGGGGCGGATTGCTCGCGCTGTTACTGTGTCTAGTTTGGCTGCCGTTGACGCTGTTGGGGCAAATTATCGCCATCGTAGTGGTCTTGCTGGTGGTGGTTATCGGTTGGCGGCGCGCAGGGCGTGTGAATGCCCATGTGATGGAGGCTACCGCTGATTTACCACCTGAGCATTTCCGTCATCCGGTGGTGGTGGTGTGCGGCGACGGCGTTGATGCGCTGTTTGGTCCAGCCAACGTAAGAGAAACCCCGCAGGGCTGTTATCTGCGCTTACCGCCAGAGCTTCGCTTGGTGGATTTTGTTGATTCTATGCTGGCGCAGCGCGCCGGTTGGAGTGAGCAAATCAGCATCTTGCGGGTGATAAACCCACAGCAGCAAAGCGATGCCGCCGTGCTCGCTGGGCAAATGCGTGAGTTCTGTTATCAGGTATCACGCGTCAGCAAGCTGTGTGGCCGAGACACGCCGGTGCTGTTCACCAGCTATTTGGCGATCGCCAACACGCATCAGCCCGATGAACTGTGGTTTGAGTGGCTGGCAGGGCAGGCGGAAAGCAGCATTGGCATTGGGCGTTCGGCTCCGCGCGCGCTGGCTGACTGGCTTGCGGCGAATCGTAGCGATGAAGACGAAACGCAGCGCGCCGAACGTTTCCAGTGTGCGGTCACGGTAAAAAGCTGGCGCGAATGGATGGCTGAATTTGTGTTGCCGCACTGTCAGCGTCAGGAGCATTCGGCTCCGGCCTGTCGACCGGTGGCGATTGCACTATCGCCGGTCGCGGCGCTGCCTGCATCGGTGGGTAATCACTCGCTGTGGCAGCAGTGGCTAGTAAGCAAAACCACGCTCAGCGATGGCGCGAAGGGCGAAATGACCCACGCTGAATCGAGCGGCGGATTGGCTTTCCCCGATCGCTTGCTGCGCCTGTTGCCTCAGCAGTCGGGGTTTACTCCGCTGCGCCGGACGCAGGCATGGGGCATTGGGCTATTTACGCTGGCAGCGGTTGCGGCGCTAGGCAGCTCCGCGTGGCATAACCGCCAGCTTTTGCGGCAGGTAAGTGACGATATCCAGCGCTACAACGCGATTCGCATGACCGACTACGTGGCGAAAAAGCACGCGGTTGACGTGCTGATCCAAGACGAAGTGCTGTTGGATAACAACTATCGGCAGGGCGTCCCGCTGCGCATGGGATTAGGGCTGTATCCGGGGGAGCGTTTGCGCCAGCCATTATTGGCCACGATTGCCACCTATCTGCCACCGCCGCCGGAAAAGGTACAGGAAAAAGCCAAGGTGGTGATCCCCAAAGCGGTGCGCTTAGACAGTCTATCGCTGTTTGATACCAACAGCGCGAAGCTAAAAGCGGGCTCCACCAAGGTGTTGGTCAGTGCGCTAGTCGACATCAAAGCGCAGCCGGGCTGGCTGATTGTGATCGCCGGACATACCGATTCCACCGGTAATCCGCAGCGCAATGTCACGCTTTCCCAAGCACGCGCCGAAGCGGTACGCGATTGGATGCGCAGCATGGGGGATATTCCGATGACCTGTTTCGCGGTGCAGGGATATGGCGCAAGTCAGCCTATCGCCAGCAATGAAACCGACGTTGGCCGAGCGGCTAATCGGCGGGTAGATATTCGTCTGGTGCCAGAGGCGGGAGCCTGCAAGCTGCCCGCCAAGGCATCAGATTTTTAACCAGCCGCCAAGTTCGGCGGCTTACAACAGTGTACTTATCAGCACCCCAAGTACGGATAAGTACCTCCCCAGTAACAAGGAGTTTTACATGGCAATTCCAGCATATCTGTGGCTGAAAGACGACGGCGGCGCAGACATTAAGGGTTCAGTAGACGTACAAAAGCGTGAAGGCAGCATCGAGATGGTGGCGCTGGAACACTCTCTGTACATCCCAACGGATAACAACACCGGCAAACTGACCGGTACACGTATCCACACTCCTCTGGTGTTCACCAAAGAAGTCGATGCATCAAGTCCTTACCTGTACAAAGCCGTGACTTCTGGCCAGACCCTGAAGTCTGCCGAAATCAAATGGTACAAGATCGATGACGCGGGTCAAGAAGTGGAATACTTCAACACCAAGCTCGAAAACGTCAAAGTCGTGAAAGTCGCGCCAAAAATGTGGGATATCAAAGACCCATCGAAAGAAAAACACAACCATCTGGAAGAGATTGAGTTCCGTTACGAGAAGATCACTTGGACCTTCAAAGACGGCAACATCATTCATTCTGACTCTTGGAATGAGCGCGCTTCAGCGTAATACCTCAGGCAGACGAGAAATCGTCTGCCTTTTCGTTTTTCTGCTCAGTGCCAAAACGGCCTCGTTCGGACACTGAGCACAACAACGAACGGATTTAAAACAATTTAATTTGATGACCTTATGGGCCTTGGCTTCCAAGTATGGAAAACGGCTATGGGCGGTAGCGTGCCTAATAAGGCAATGGGCATAAACGGGAGAGAGAATGTAATGGGAAATAATTCAGCAAGCTTACTGCGTCGGTTAAATCCATATTGTGCTCAGGCGCTTGCCGCCGCCGCCACCTTATGCCAAACCCGCGCCCATGCGGAAATCACGGTAGAACACTGGCTGCTCAAGCTGTTAGAGCAGGGCGAAGGTGACATTACGGTGATCGCTCGCCGCTACGAATGGGACATGGACGGCCTATGGCAGGGGTTGCTGAATCATTTAGAAAGTCTTCCGCATACCATTCAGGGAAAACCGCAGCTCTCTGACAAGCTCCAACAGCTGATCAAAAATGCGTGGCTAGATGCATCGTTGCAGGAAAACACCGATGCCGTGCGCTCCTCTCATCTGCTCGCCGCGCTGATTAATAAGCCTAATTTACTGGCGACGGATGCCGTTTGGCCGTTGCTGAGTATCAGCACCACGCAGCTTTCTCGTTTGCTGCCGCTGTTAGATAGCCAGTCGGAAGAGCGCCCTGAGCTGCAAACTGGATTGCAGCACTCGCAGCATCATTCTGAACATTATCCTGAACCGCAGCCGACGCCGAATGCCGAATCGGCCTCGGGTCAACCCAACGCCAGCGGCGTTTCGCCGATGCAGGAAGCGCATCTGGCGGTGCTCAATAAGTTCACCCTCGACGTCACCGAAAAAGCGCGTTCGGGCGGTATCGACCCCGTATTTGGGCGCGATATGGAAATTCGCCAGATGGTCGATATTCTTTCCCGCCGCCGCAAAAATAACCCGATTCTGGTGGGCGAACCCGGCGTAGGTAAAACCGCGCTGGTGGAAGGTTTAGCGCTGCGTATCGCCGAAGGAAATGTGCCCGACAGCTTAAAAACCGTAAGCGTACGCACGCTGGATCTCGGTCTGCTACAGGCGGGCGCAGGCGTAAAAGGTGAATTCGAACAACGGCTGAAAAATGTGATTGAAGCGGTACAGCAAGCGCCCGAACCGGTGCTGCTGTTTATTGACGAAGCGCACACCATTATCGGCGCGGGCAATCAGGCCGGTGGCGCAGATGCCGCTAACCTGCTGAAGCCGGCGCTGGCACGCGGTGAACTGCGCACCATTGCGGCTACCACCTGGTCTGAATACAAACAGTATTTCGAACGCGACGCCGCGCTGGAACGCCGTTTCCAGATGGTCAAAGTGGACGAGCCTGACGATGAGATGGCGTGCCTGATGCTGCGCGGCTTGAAAGAGCGCTACGCCACCCATCACGGCGTGCATATCCAAGACGCGGCGGTGAAAGCGGCGGTCACGCTGTCGCGCCGCTACATCACCGGACGACAACTGCCGGACAAAGGCGTCGATTTACTGGATACCGCCAGCGCCCGCGTGCGTATGAGCTTGGATACCGTGCCAGAGCAGCTCACCCAGATTAACGCCCAGTTAGCGTCGCTGGAGATGGAAAAACTGGCTATCGAGCAAGATTTGGTGCTCAGCAGCGGCGCTGATAGCGAACGACTTGGCACGATTGAAAAACTGAGCGCTGAATTACTCAGCCAACAGGCGCAGCTCGATGCCCAATATCAGCAAGAGCGCGAGCTTACCCAAACGCTGCTGGAGGTGCGTCAAGACCTCAGCCGCCAGTCCGAACGCGCCGCTATTCAGCAGCAACTAAGCGAAATTCAGGGCAATCAGCCGCTGCTTTCTCTCGACGTTGACGTGCGCACCGTGGCGAACGTGATCGCCGACTGGACGGGCGTGCCGCTGGGCAGCTTGTTGAAAGACGAACAAACCAGCCTGTTACAGCTGGAAGATCAGCTGGGCGAACGCGTCATTGGCCAACCGGCCGCACTAGGCGCGCTGGCGCAGCGGTTACGCGCCGCAAAAACCGGTTTAACCTCGGAGAACGGCCCGCTCGGCGTATTCCTGCTGGTTGGCCCGAGCGGCGTGGGCAAAACCGAAAGCGCATTGGCGCTGGCTGATGACCTGTTCGGCGGCGAAAAATCGCTGATCACGATTAATATGTCCGAGTATCAAGAGGCGCACACCGTTTCCCAGCTTAAAGGCTCACCTCCGGGCTACGTGGGTTATGGTCAGGGCGGGATTTTGACCGAGGCGGTACGCAAGCGACCATACAGCGTGGTGCTGCTCGACGAGGTTGAGAAGGCGCATCGCGACGTTTTAAACCTGTTCTATCAGGTATTCGACCGTGGCTTTATGCGCGACGGCGAAGGGCGCGAGATCGACTTCCGCAATACCGTGATTTTAATGACCGCCAACTTGGGCAGCGATGAGTTGATGGCGCTGTTAGAACAACAGCCAGAGGCATCAGACGGCATGCTGCAAGAGCTGCTGCGCCCGATCTTGCGTGATCATTTCCAGCCAGCCTTACTCGCCCGTTTCCAGACTTTGATTTATCGCCCGCTAGACGCCGTGGCGCTCCGCCGCATTGTGGCCATCAAATTAGGGCAGGTGGCAAAACGTCTTCAGCGTCATTACGGACTGACTTGCCACATCGAAGAAAGCCTGATGGACACGCTGGTCGAGGCCTGCCTGCTACCGGATACCGGCGCGCGCAACATCGACAGCCTGCTTAACCAGCAGATCTTACCGGTACTTTCTCAGCAGCTATTACAGCTTTTAGCGCAGCAGCGAAAACCAAACAGCCTGACATTGGGTTACAACGACGAAGACGGCATTACGCTGGATTTTGGTGATGAAGAGAGCGGTGACGAAGATAGCGGTGATGAATCGAACGGTAACGAAAAGAACGCTGAATCAGACGGCGCAATAACCGCCGAAGCGAGGGTGACATGTTAAATACTGCGGCTCAACTGATGTTCGACCACAGCCACCATGTGCTGAAGGTCTGGGACAACACGGCTCCGCTGGACGTGTTGGCGTTCACTGGCGAAGAGCATCTCAGCCAGCCTTATCGCTACACCATTGAATTCACCAGCTCGGCCAAAGACATCCAGCCCGCGCAGATGCTGATGCAGGACGCCACGTTCACTCTGAACGCCACGCCGAATGCGCTGGCCTCTTTAGGTGCCGCGTTGTCGATGACGCAGCCGGTTATGCAGGCGGTGCGCACGGTGCACGGGGTGATCCAGCGCTTCAAGCGCCTGTCTACTTCACGCGATGAAAGCCGCTATGAAGTCACTTTGGTTCCGCGCTTGGCGCTGCTGGCGAAAAGCCATCAGCACGCGATTTACCAAAACCTCTCGGTGCCGGAGATCGTGGAAAAGATCCTGCGCGATCGCCACGGTTTCAAAGGGCAAGATTTCCTGTTCACGCTGGCGCACACCTATCCAAAGCGTGAACTGGTGATGCAGTACGGCGAAAACGATCTGCAATTTATCAGCCGCCTGCTGGCAGAAATTGGTATCTGGTTCCGCTTCACCGCTGACCCTAAACTCAATATCGACGTCGTAGAATTCTATGACGATCAACAGCATTACCAGTTCGGCACCAGCCTGCCGCTGCGTAATCCGTCGGGCATGAATGACGTTGGCGTTGAATCGGTGTGGGGCTTAACCAGCGCTCATCAGGTGGTCGAAAACCGCGTCACCACCCGAGACTACAACTATCGCCAAGCCCAATCGTGGATGGACGGCGACGTTGACGTCACCCGAGGCGACAAAACCACCTACGGTGAAGCCTATCACTACGCGGATAATTATCTGGCGGCGGGCGACAAAAACAGCCCACAGTCTGAGTCAGAGAGCGGTGCGTTCTATGCGCGCCTGCGTCATGAACGCTATCTGAATCAGCAAACCCTGCTGCACGGTTTCACCACCTCGGCGGCGTTGTCGCCGGGGCAAGAACTCAAAGTGGATGGCGATGCACCCGAGGCGTTCCGCCAAGGTGCGGTGATCGTGGCTATCAGCAGCAAAGCGCGCCGCGACCAAAGCTACGAAGTTGAATTCACCGCCATCCCATATTCTGAAAACGTCTGTTTCCGCCCAGAACCCAGCGCCAAGCCGGTGATGGCGGGCACCATTCCGGCTCGCGTCACCAGCACCGTGGTGAATGACACCTACAGCCACATCGACAAAGATGGCCGCTACCGCGTGTCGTTTGATTTTGACCGCGACGAATGGCAGGCCGGCTGCGAAAGCCTATGGGTACGCCAAGCGCGGCCGTATGCCGGTGACACCTACGGCCTACACGCACCGCTGCTGGCGGGCACCGAAGTGGCGATTGCGTTCGAAGAGGGCAACCCCGACCGACCGTACATCGCCTACGCGCTGCACGACTCCAAACACGGCGACCACGTCACGCTGCAAAACTACAAACGCAACGTGCTGCGCACCCCCGCCAACAACAAACTGCGCCTCGACGACGAACGCGGCAAAGAGCACATCAAACTCAGCACCGAATACGGCGGCAAAACCCAGCTCAACCTCGGCCATTTGGTCGATAGCCAAAAACAGAAACGCGGCGAAGGCTTCGAACTGCGCACCGACGACTGGGGCGCGATAAGGGCGGGCAAGGGGATTTTCATCAGCGCCGACGGCCAGCCAAAGGCGGGTGGGAAGGTGTTGGAGATGGATCAGGCGGTAAGCTTGATCAAGGGAGCCATAAGCCAAATGACGGACTGGGGAACCATCACCCAGTCCCATCACAATTTGCAGCCTGAAAGCGAGAGTTTAAAAAACTATCTGACACAAGCAACGCAGCTAACCGGTGCGGCACTTCTGATGAGTGCACCACAGGGAATAGGTGCCGTCAGCCCAGAAACCGTGATGTTACAAAGCGGCAAAGCGCTCTATCTGCAAAGCCAAGGAGAGATAAACTTAGCGAGCGCACAGCGTATTTCTGCAAATTCAAGTCAGGCAATATCGCTATTGGCTCAGCAGGAAGGTATGCGTTTAGTTTCAGGTAAAGGCGCATTAACCATTGAATCCCATGCTGATACGATGGCTTTAACCGCACTGAAAGACGTTACCATACAGTCGGTGCAAGGGCATCTACAGTTGACTGCGAAAAACGGTATCACTATTGGCTGCGGCGGGGCTTATATTCGTTTAACGCCACAGGGTGAGATTGAGATTCACGGGCCAAGCCGTTTAAGTTTGAAAGGTACACACGTTTGGGATACGCCTGCAAGTGAGAATTTTCCTCTACCCGAGCTCCCTCAATCGGTGTGCAAAGAGTGTTTGAAAAAGGCACAGGAAGAAGCTGCCGGATTTGTATTGCGTCAATAGAAGGAACGAAAACGTGAGTGAAAAACGCCAGCTTTGGCTGTCTCAAATCGAAAAAGTGTGTACGACGACAGATTTAAACTATATCGATATTCTTGTCGATCAGGCTGCTTGGCAGCAGCCCATAGTCTCGTCCTTGCAGCGTATGCAACCAGAAATAAAATGGTTTTCGTTATTCGATGATACGCCCGAAGAGGGGCTGCTTGAACAAGCCCCTTTGCTTATGCGTGTTCAACTGGATATATGGCAGCATAAAGCATGGCTGTCTGAGCTAATGGAACATTTCTCTGGAACCCCAAGACTGTTAATGCTGGTCTCACCACTCTCTTTTGATCTGCTGTGCGAGCACTTGAAAAAAATATCCGTCGCTAAATGGGGGGAACAATTTGGCCTGTTGCGTTTTTATGATACCCGCGTATTTCCTCTTTTAGTAACGGATGTTTTTAATCTTGAACAAAAGAAACGGCTAACGGATATTGCCCTTTTTTGGAGCTGGATGGATAGGGATAAATCACCTGTTTGGCTGACTGGCAGTTTTAATCCAGAAGTGAATTTTGTCATGAGTGATTTTGAGATATCTTTGGATGATAATCAGTTTGAGAGAATTGCCTGTATGAGTGATGCCGAAAATATTGCGAGCTCAGAACGGTTTCGCAATAACGCCTTTTCCAAGGAACATAATTTCTCCCATTACTATCGTGTGGCCGTGCGCATAACCGAACAAGGTTTTCTTGGCGATATTGCTGACTTTATCGAGCAGCACCATTTAGAGTGCTAATACTCACTCATCTTTACAACAAGGACGTTATAAAATGAAAAAAATAATAGTGGTAAGAAATATGGTCATGCTTGCCACATTATTAACCTCAGGGACGGTGGTTTCTGGTGAAAGCTCCAGTGGCGCAAATTTAACCGGTGTAAACCATACTCAAAAAGAGATTACTAGTTTTACGGCAAATGGATATAGAGGGCAAGTGGGAGGCTATACCTGTTGTGTTATGCTCCCAGACAAATGGGTATCTGGAGTGAAGGTAAACGTAGAATGGAAATCAGCCTCTAAAATTACGCATTTGTTTCCTGGCTATTCTGATGAGAAAAAATATAAAGAATGGGAAAAAAATGTAAAGGATGATTATGTATTTCATTCTGCGGTAGTGAATATTCCTAGATATGATAATGATAGCTGTGGATTAACTGTGCATTTTTTGCCCTGTGACAAAGTTAAAGTCACAACGTCATGCTGGGGATATGGTAGCCCTGAGTATCCAATAAAAGAACCATTGAATATGCCGGAGCCGAAAACATGTCCGAGATAAATATCATGCGTACTATTATGACTATTTATTAAAGTGTGGAGTAAATAACCATAATGGTGCTAATCCAAACAGGAGAGGGTAATGAACAAAACATTAAGGAATTGCGGTGGCATGCTGGTGCTGTTGACGCTATTTACGACAGGTTGCTCATTCGCCAGTGACGATGATATGACCGGTGGGGATTTAAGGGGAGTAAATCATACAAAACAAGGGATAACTCGATTTTCAGTAAATGGTTACGGAGGTTTTGTTGGGGGAAATACATGTTGTGTTTTGTTACCTAATAAATGGAATCCGGGTATGAGTGCGGTGGTTAAATGGAGTGTAGATCCAAAACCATATGAACGGTTACCGCCTTTAGGAACGGATGAGTATAGGAAGGCTTATGCGGAGCATGCATCGCGTTATACAAGTCATAGTGCGATGGTTCAGATACCGAAATATGGCGAAAAAAGGTGTGGTCTAACAGTGCATTTTTTGCCCTGTAATAACGTTAAAGTCACAACATCATGCTGGGGATATGGTAGCCCAGAATATCCAATAAAAGAACCACTGAATATGCCGGAGCCAAAAACATGTCCGAGATAAATACTGTTGGTACCATTATGACTATTTATTAATGTGTGGAGTAAATAACCATAATGGTGCTAATCAAAATAGGAGAAGGTAATGAATAAAATATTAAGAAATTGCGATGGTGTACTGGTGCTGTTGACGCTATTGACGGCCGGTTGCTCATTCGCCAGCGACGATGATATGACCGGTGGGAATTTAAGGGGAGTGAATCATACACAAGAAGGAATTACTAATTTTTCAGTCAATGGATATAGCGGCTTTGTGGGAGGGAATTCATGCTGCATTTTATTACCCAATACTTGGCGCTCTGGTTTGAAGGCGCAAGTTGAGTGGGTGTCAGATCCAAACCCTCGAGAAAAAATAAAAAGAAAAACGAGAGGCTATGGATTTGATGAACAAGCTTTGGCTAAGCATGAAGCCAGCTATAAAAATAATAGTGCTATTGTAGATATCCCTAATTATGGAGAAAAAAGATGTGGCCTCACAGTGCATTTTTTACCCTGCGGTAAAGTTAAAACCACAACATCTTGCTGGGCATATGGAAATCCAAATTACCCAATAAAAGAACCTTTAAATATGTCGGAGCCGAAAACATGCCCAAGATAAATACTATGGGTGCCATTATGACTATTTATTAAAGTGTGAAGTAAATAACCATAATGGTGCTAATCCAAATAGGAGAAGGTAATGAATAAAACATTAAGGAATTGCGGTGGTGTACTAATGCTGCTGGCTCTGTTGACAACAGGATTTACTGCAGCAGCGAGAGATGGAGTTTCTAGTGGAGCAAATTTAACCGGTGTGAACCACACTCAAAAAGAGATCACTAGTTTTACGGCAAATGGATATAGAGGGCAAGTGGGAGGCTATACCTGCTGTGTTATGCTCCAAGACAAATGGGTACCTGGAATGAAGGTAAATATAGAATGGAAATCAGCCTCTAAAAATACGCATTCGTTTCCTGGCTATGCTGATGAGAGAAAATATAAAGAATGGGAAAAGAGTGTAAAGGATGATTATGTATTTCATTCTGCAGTAGTAGATATTCCTAAATATAGCCAAGCGTGTGATTTGGTTATTCATTTTTTACCCTGCGATCAAGTCAAAGCTACTGTGGCATGTTCTGTTTACGGTAGAGGTGACTACCCAATAAAAGAACCATTAAATATGCCGGAGCCGAAAACATGTCAATAACAACTAATAAAAGCTCAGTCTGTGCTCCACCATTATTTCCTTCAGTAGGACGATTTCCGACGTCTAAACTTCAAGTTGAAGAAAACTATAATAAGCAAAAAAAAGAAGAAAATCGTTTTTTACTTCAATGCAGTGAGTCTGCAGGAAAAAAAACAGGCTTCACCTGCAGCCAAAGCTTGCATGTCAGCCTATTTTTTGATGGTACAGGGAATAATGACAAAAACGATAGTGAGAAGAAAGATGACAAGATCCCACATCCCACAAATATAGCGAAGCTTTTCCATGCATCGTTGTTAGCCGAAGATGCAAGGTTAAAAGGTTATTTCTCCTATTACATGCCGGGGGTTGGCACGCCATTTCCAGATATTGGAGAGATGGACTATAGCGGTGATGGTTTAAAGTATGCTTCTGGTGGAGAAGACCGAATTAATTGGGCATTACTACAGCTAGTCCATGCACTTTCGATTTCGTTGGGTGATGCGCCTTTAGCTGCGGAAAAAATGAAAACAACGATTGCTGATATGCGTGCCCATTGGCCGCTTACCGGTGAGGTGAATCGTCGTAACGCGTTTAATAATTTGCTAGAGCCCCTTCGTTGCAAGATCGATACAGCAAATCCTAAAATATTGGCGATTAAACTTTTCGTCTATGGCTTTTCTCGCGGGGCGGCGGAAGCGCGCACCTTTGTGAATTGGCTAAGCGAAATGTTTACAACTCCGAAGGGCGCTGAACTGCCGGAGCAAACTATTTTAGGATTGCCGCTTAGCATTGAGTTTCTCGGTATTTTGGATACCGTACCCTCAGTGGGTATTGCGCACGTTGCGCCTTTTGCTGCAGGCCATATGGGCTGGGCGGATGGTACTCAGCAATTGCCTGATGAAAAAAAATATCCTGACTATGTGAAATGCTGCCAGCACTTCGTGGCCGCCCATGAGCAGCGCTTAAGCTTCCCCCTCGATACAATCCGCAGGCCAAATGGCACATACCCGAGCTATGCAAAAGAGATTATATACCCGGGTATGCACTCGGATATCGGCGGCGGATATCCTAAGGGCGATCAGGGTAAGGCGACAGGGGGGGATGGTGAATTGCTATCGCAAATCATATTGCATGATATGTATGCGGCCGCTTTTGACTCAGGGGCACCTCTATCAGTCCCAGAGAATCTTATCCCTGAGGGGATTAAGTTTAAGTCGCCGTCGTTCGCAATGTCATCTGACTCACTTATTGAGTTTCATGTATCTCCAATATTAGTTGGGCGGTTCAACGCATGGCGTGAAACTATCCTTTCTGAAAATGAAACGCAGCAGAGTGGTGAAACTAAGACGGCAGTGGGCTATAAGCCTCATCTATTAAGCCATTCACTTGAAACCAAGATTGAGGAGCAGATGGGGTGGATCACCGCGTGGCGTATTGGGCGTTATGCACGTGGTAGCTATCAGGTTCAGGGTTTTTATACAAATGCCACACAGTGGGATGCTGAGACGCAAAAACGGAAGAAAGACGAATATGACGAGGCAGTAAGCGAAATCAAGCAATCTAGACAGACCAAGCGAAAAGATTCAAACGACTCTATCCCAACCACAGGTATAAACAAGCAGGGTATTCCAGAGTTTGAACCCACTTTGGATAAGCAGCAGCTACGCGAAGCTGCCCGTGAGTTTGAACACGATTATTACGATTGGAATCGTGAGCAAAATAGCGTGGCACAGGTGATCCTCGATACGATCCCAAAATATGCCATATACCTTATTAACAGCGATGATGAGCAAGTTGAATACGACGAGATGAAAAAGGCTGGCGAGGGGTTATATTCCAAATTATTTATCGATCGACTGGGAAGCGTGACCAAAGATCCGCAAATGGCCTTGGTTTGTGCGCTATATGATGAGCAAATTCATGATTCTCGCGCGTGGTTTATGCATTCTACTTTAAATTCCCGAGAGCCTTGGGCAGGCTATTTTCGCTATCGCATGATCTACAGCGGTAATGAAAACAATAAAGATCTGTCGCTGATTGCCGTTGCAGGCCAAGTTGTTGGTGCGGCAACGTTGGTCGGTGGCGTGATTTATACGGTGAAGCAGAAAAACGTGCAGAACGTGCTCGGTGGCGTGGCGGGAACCATCGGCGTGATGTCGGCAGAGTATAAAATTGTTGATTTAGCGACGGGATTAGATGTGCCACTGCTCCCGAATGCGATGGATCTGCTTGCGCCGACCAAGAATATTGGTGCACTTGTCAGAAGCCAAAAACAGCAGGCGATAGGCGCTCAGCACAATCAGAGAATGGATTATCTGAGTAGCTATCTCGGCATTGATGAACCCAGTGATGTGACTAAAGTGGCATAGGGGGTTGAAATGAAAAAGGTGATTCGTGTGGGTGACACCTTGAAAGAATATGGTGGCAAAGTGACGGGCGGCAGTTATAACGCCTTCGGCAAGCCGATATCCTGCGTGGGTGACAGCGCGGTATGTAATAAACATGGTGCAACCCGCATTGCTCAAGGCGCATCGGGCAGCACGATTAATGGAAAGGCCGTAGCGTTGGACGGCCACCGTTGCGAATGTGGTTGTACGCTGGTTAGCTCGTTGGCTCAGATGGATATTGCACCATGAAATTTCCGCCAGAATACCCCGATTATATCACCCCTGGGCCTATTCGTTGGCGACGATGGGGCATATTGCTCGCTGCTATTTGGTTAATCGGTTCGTTTCTGGCACTACTTCTACGTTCAACAGAGCAAGCTCCCTCCGGTTTGGCCTTTTGGTTTTTCATCATAGGTTTTCCTTCGTTATTTTGGGCACTTGCACTTGCTATCCGCTACCTACTGCTACAGATTGGATTGAAGAATCGCAGCAGCTATCAGCAGGTTGTTGAACAAGAGCAAAATGATTGGTGGCAAGAACGTTCTTTAGGTATTGCCATTGAAAAGGTTTACTTAATAGGCCCATTAGGTGACGAGCAATCGTTATATTCAGGAATAATGACAGGAGGAACACCTGCTCCCAATAATCCCACGTTGTCATCTCTACGCTACCCACTGTTATTAAATATGCCCACGGCACGAGAACAGGGTTTAGCACACCATTTGGCTCAGCAGTTAATTAATAGTCCAGAAATAAAATCACGATGGCAAAGCCTTGCTTATATTAGCTGGTTTGGCGATGAGGCAAGTTTCCAGATATTTATTGAAACAATAAAGTCTGCGGTCAATAGCATTTCATTTATACGATTAGATTTAAAGTGCATTGACGATGTGGACCACGTTATTGATGTTTTCCAGCAGAGTGTCGATGCTAATAAATGGATGCTTTGCGCAGGCACTTATAGTTTATCTCAATCTGCTGACGCTATTCCTGCAGGAGAGGCCGGTTTTGCTTGGATAGCGAGTCAAGCAGGTAACGCCCTTTTGCATCGTGCTGAGGAAATCGACGTTGCATCGGATGTAGAATCTGGTATGGCTGCTCGTCATCTAGAACGCTATGCCCATTTGGATGACATGCCTGAATGTTGCCTCGCGATGGACCAGAAAAGTATGGCTCAATTTCAGCCTGGAGGATGGTCGGCCATTGAACATATTCTTGCCCCTTATTGGGGGGCGCTAGGTGAAATATCTCCTTATATAGCGATATCAATGTCGCTTCTTCACACGCTAGATACGCAGCAGTCTTGTGGCTGGATGAGTCAGTGTACAGAAAATAAAATGGTTATTGGAGTGACCGTTCCTCATGGCAACCGATAAAAAAGATAATCCGAGTTCGTTGGTGCGTTTAGTTATAGGTTATTTAATCGTTATTTTCCTATTGGTGCTTATTGGCGTCCTTCTATATTTATTTGTTGGACCCTACTTTAAATTTCCAGAATTATCTTTGCCAACGTTATTATTATGGGGCGTGGGGTGCTGGTTTATACTGAGCTGGTTTTGTCCTTTATTTATTTTTATTTGGGATAAGCTTGCCCGTTCACGTGTTTTGTCAGATATAAAAACGAAAAAAAATGTAGAGACAAAAAAAGAAGGTGCTTGGGTACAACTTATCACCCACCTCCGCGCCCGCCACGGCCTCCTATGGCGCAATAAAATTCGCATCCTGCTAGTCGTTGGGGAAAACGCGTCTGCGGAAGCTATCGCGCCGGGGTTAACTACTCAGCAATGGCTGGAGGGGCAGGGTACATTATTGTTGTGGGGCGGTGGCGTGCAGGCGGAGCCGGATGAGGCGTGGCTGTTGGGGCTGCGTAAGCTGCGCCGTCGCCGTCCGTTGGATGGCGTGGTGTGGGTGATGAATGAGCAGCAGAGCGCGCAGGCTGGCGTTATCGATCAGGGCTGTCGTCAGCTGCAGAAACGTGGGCAGATTTTAAAACAGCAGGCACCGGTTTATCTGTGGCAGGTGTGTGACAGCGCGTGGCAGCAGGACGACCGCATTACCCAGCCAGTGGGGTGTTTGTTCCCCGAGAAAAACTCGCCGGAGAAACTGGCGGCCAGTTTGCAGAAGCTGGTCGCGCCGCTGCGTCAGCGCGGTATGACGCAGGTGTTGTTGAAAAACAGCCATGACTTTTTATTACGTCTGGCAAATCGTTTAGAGCGTAAGGGCATCGCTCATTGGCAGCAGGCGTTAACGCCGATGCTGCGCGAATATGCGTCGTCGCTGTCGCTGCGTGGGCTGATGTTTAGTTTGCCGCTGGCGTCGAAATCGGGTGTTGCTCAGCATGGCTGGTTGCCGGATGCGGCGTGGCAGGGTGTGTTGAGCGATCGTGCAGTGCGCGGTCGTCGGGTCGGGTTCTCTTGGGAGCAGAGCGCTTATTATGCCGTGATGGCGCTGGCGCTGCTGTGGCTCGCGGGCAGTATCCTGTCGTTTTTCACCAACCGTTCACAGATTGCCACGGTGCGCGATCAGGTTGATTTGCTGAATAAATCCAATGCTAAACCGATGGAACAGCTGGTTGCGCTACAGCTGTTTGGTAATACGCTCGGCCAGCTACAGTATCGGGCTGCGCATACGGTGCCGTGGTATCAACAGTTTGGATTAAGCCAAAATGACGCGCTAGAAAGTGCGCTGTGGCCGCATTACGACGTGGCGAGCCTGCGCTTGATCCGCGGGCAGGCCGCCGACGAGCTGCATCGTAACCTCAGTGAAATGGCCGCGCTGCCGCCCGATAGTCCTAAGCGCGCCAAGCTGGCACGCGCCGGATACGATAGCCTGAAAGCCTATCTGATGATGGCGAATCCAGACAAAGCCGATGCCGAATTTCTTACCCGCGTGCTGAGCGCCAATGAGCCAACGCGCACCGGCGTTGCCCCTGGCCTGTGGCAGGGAATGGCGCCAAGCCTGTGGACGTTCTATGCCGAAAATCTGCCCGCTCATCCTGAGTGGCGAATTAAGCCTGATACCGCAATGGTGGCGCAGGTTCGGCAGGTGTTGCTCAATCAGATTGGGCAGCGTAACGCCGAAGCTACGCTGTATCAGAATATGTTGCAGTCCGTCGCGCAAAACTACGCGGATATGGGGCTAGCGCAAATGGTGGGTGATACCGATGCGCAGTCGTTGTTTACCACCGAACAGGTGGTGCCGGGGATGTTTACCCGTCAGGCGTGGGACGGTCAGGTGCAGAAAGCCATCGATGATGCGGTGTCGTCGCGCCGTGAAGAGATCGACTGGGTGCTGAGCGATAACAAACATCCCGCCTCGGCGGATGTGTCTCCTGACGCGCTCAAAGCGCGCCTCACCGAGCGCTATTTCACCGATTTTAGCGGTGCGTGGTTGGATTTCTTAAACAGCCTGCACTGGAAGAAAGCACAGAATTTATCTGATGTGACCGACCAACTGACCCTGATGAGCGATGTACGCCAGTCGCCGCTGATTGCGTTGCTGAATACGCTGGCCTATCAGGGACAAACCGGACAGCGCGGCGAAGCGCTATCGGATTCGTTGATGAAATCGGCGCAAAACCTGCTGCATAAAGAGAAAGCGCCGGTGATCGATCAGCGCGTCAGCGGGCCAACGGGGCCGCTGGATAGCACCTTCGGACCGTTGCTCTCGCTGATGGGCAAGGGCACCACCACCAACGGTGTGATGAATGCCGATAGTTCGCTGAGCCTGCAAACCTTTTTAACTCGCGTCACACGGGTGCGGTTGAAGCTGCAACAGGTGGCGAACGCGTCCGATCCGCAGCAGATGACGCAGCAAATGGCGCAGACGGTGTTTCAAGGTAAAACGGTCGATCTGACGGAAACGCAGGATTACGGCAGCCTGATGGCGGCCAGTCTGGGCGAAGAGTGGAGCGGCTTTGGCCGTGAAATGTTTGTGCAGCCGCTGACTCAGGCTTGGCAAACGGTGCTGCAACCTTCTGCCGCCAGCCTAAATACCCAATGGCAAACCTCGATTGTGGCGAACTGGAACAGCGCCTTTGCTGGGCGTTATCCGTTTGCCAATAGCGGTAACGACGCTTCTCTGCCGATGCTTGGCCAGTTTATTCGCGCTAATTCAGGGCGAATTGAACAGTTCCTCACGCGTCAGTTGGCGGGCGTGCTGCACAAAGAGGGCAACACGTGGGTGCCGGATCAAATCAACAGTCAGGGGCTTCAGTTTAATCCTGAGTTTTTACAGGCTATCAACCAGCTAAGCCAACTGGCAGACGTGCTGTTCACCGACGGCAGCCAAGGCGTGCACTTTGAGCTGCGCGCCCAGCCAGCGCGCAACGTGGTAGAAACCAATCTGGCGATCGACGGTCAACGCCTGCGCTATTTCAACCAGATGGAAAGCTGGCAGAGCTTTAACTGGCCGGGTGCCACTTACCAGCCAGGCGTGATGCTGACGTGGACCAGCGTTAACGGCGGCGCTCGCCTGTTCGGCGACTATCAGGGCAGTTGGGGGCTAATCCATTGGCTAGAAAAAGCCAAAGTCACCAAGCTGGACGAAAGCAGCTACCGCTTAGCGCTGGATACGCCGGATGGCCTCACGCTGTCGTGGATCCTGCGTACCCAACTGGGCAGCGGCCCGCTAGCGCTGCTGAAACTGCGCGGGTTTAGCCTGCCGAGCAAAATTTTTGTGGTGAACGCGGGCGCGTCAGACGCGATGGTCAGTAATCACAGCGCGTTGGGGGATGAATAATGCTACAGGGATTAATCGCAGCCAGCATGAACGGGCGCGATGCTTTGGCATTGGCGGGCGAGCAGGTGGCGCTGTGGGACAAATGGCTGTTACCGATTAGCGCTGATGTGCCAGCGGGGGAAGACCCGGGCTACGACGATGATTTTCAGCGCATGCGCGAAGAGGTTAACCGCCTGTCGGGGGCTGACACCGATCTTATCTGTCAGTTAGCTGAAAAGCTGCTGACTACCGCGTGTAAAGACGTGCGGGTGGCGACCTACTACCTTTGGGCGCGTTTGCATCGCGATGGAGAAACCGGGCTTGCCGATGGTTTAACGCTGCTGGCGGGCGTGGTGTCTCGCTTTAGCGATACGGTGCTGCCGCTGCGTGCGCATAGCCGCAAGGTGGCGATGGAATGGCTGACCAGCAGCAAAGTGCTGGATAGCCTGTCGCGTTATCCAGAAGTGGTGAAAGCCGATGTGGAGCGCACGGTGGCCGCGTTGGCGCTGTTGGACAGCGCAATGCAGGTGTGGCCAGAGGAAGAACGCCCATCGCTCGGCGGACTTTATTCGGCGCTGGATGCACGCTTAGCGCAGGCGGGCGGCCTAGACGCGGTGGTGCCGCAGAACAGCGCGCCAGCGGGGCAAAAGGAAGACGCGGGATCGACGATGGGTTTACCTACCCTCAAGCAGATCCAATCAGGACGTGACTTGCTCGATCAGGCGCGGGAGCTGGCGCGTTACCTGCGCGATCAGCCGCAGGGCTGGCTGTCGAGCAGTCGGCTGATGAAAAGCCTGCGTTGGGATACGGTGCATCAGTTGCCGCCGCAGGATGCCTCGGGCAATACGCGCTTAACGCCGCCACGGGCGGACAATCGCGCCCAGCTTAAACGCCTGCATATGCAGCAAAGTTGGAATGAGCTGCTGGAACAGGTTGAGCGTATGTATGCCGAAGGCGTGAATCATTTTTGGCTCGATTTGCAGTGGTATGCCTGCCAAAGCTTGAGCAAACAAGGCCATCCTTATGACGCGTGGGCCGATATCGTAAAGCGCGATTTGGGCATGTTTTTAGAACGTCTGCCGGGGTTGGAGGAGATGACCTACAACGACGGCACGCCGTTCGCCGACGAGGTGACTCGCGACTGGATTGCCCAGCATGTGAGCGGCAATCAAGAGCAGTGGGCTGCGCCACCGGCATCGGCTCAGCCGCAGGGCGATGACGACGTGTTAGCGCTGGAAGGTGAAGCGCTGGCGCAGGCCGATAGCGATGGCGTTGAAGCCGCGCTGACGTGGCTAAGCACCCGCTCGGGCATTCATACCCCGCGCAATCGCTGGTTGTTGCGGTTGCTGATGGCGCGCATTGCCGAGCAGTACGGCAAAAATGAAATGGCGCTGCATCTGTTAACCGAACTGGATATCAATCCGTCCCAACTGACGCTGGCGGAATGGGAGCCTGCGCTGAGTTTCGAAGTAAAAGCTCGCCTGCTGAAACTGTTGCGCTTGAAATCACAGCGTAACGATAGCGATAAAGCGGCGCTGGCGCGGCGTATGGAGACCTTGTTAGCCGGACTGGTGAACATCGATCCGGTGAGAGCCGCCGTGCTGTGTGGCTGATACTGCCGCAGATTATTGCCTGATTTTAGTTTTACCTCCCCCGATTTTTTAACCTTTCTCATGAGAACACAATTCGCATGGATGACTTAACTCTGCGCTATTTTGAAGCAGAAATGCGCTATCTGCGTGAAGCAGGTAAAGAATTTGCCGAAGCGCATCCTGACCGCGCGGCCATGCTTAATCTGGATAAGGTGGGCGCACGCGATCCCTACGTGGAACGTCTGTTTGAAGGTTTTGCCTTCTTGATGGGGCGACTGCGTGAAAAGCTGGATGACGACTTGCCCGAGCTAACCGAAGGCCTTGTGAGTCTGCTGTGGCCGCATTATTTGCGCACCATCCCGTCGCTTTCCATCGTGGAGCTCTCGCCGGACTGGTCGCAGATGAAACACAGCGAGCGTGTGGCTGGTGGTTTTGAAGTGATGTCGCAGCCGGTGGGGCAGCAGAAAACTCGCTGTCGCTATAGCACCACGCAGGATCTCGATCTGCTGCCGTTAAATTTGTCTAAGGTGGGGCTGAGCACTGAGCCGGATGGTCGTTCGGTGATCCGTTTCCGCTTTGAATGCAGCGAACTGGCCGACTGGGCGCAAATCGATCTTAGCCGCCTGCCGCTGTATTTGAACGCGGATAGTCCGGTGGCGAGCGCCCTGCATCAGGCGTTAACGCTGCAAACGCAGGCCATGTATCTGCGTTTACCGGAACGGCCTGACCGCCAGCGTATCGATGGTTACTTTTCGCCGCTGGGCTTTGGCGAGCAGGACGGTCTGTGGCCGAAAGGGGAAAGCGCCTTTAGCGGCTATCAGCTGCTGTTGGAGTTTTTCACCTTCCGGCAGAAATTCATGTTTGTCGGTTTGAACGGGCTGGAGCAGGTTGAACTGCCCGCCGCACTGCCGTGGTTTGAAATTGAGGTGGTGCTGAGCGAGCTGTGGCCATACGACATGCCGTTTGACGCTGAAAACCTGCGTTTGCACTGTGTTCCCGTGATTAATCTTTTCCCGTTAGAGGCCGATCCGCTGCGCCTTTCGCCGTTGGAAACCGACTACCTACTGCGCCCGATGCGCTTGCAGGATGGGCATACTGAGATCTATTCGGTCGATAGCGTCGTCTCTTCGAAACATACCGGACACCAAACCTACGTGCCTTTCAGCAGCTTCCGACACAAAGGCGGCATGATGCGTTACGACGCGCCGGAACGCTATTTTCATACGCGGGTGAAACGCGGTGCTTCTGGGCTGCACGATACGTGGCTGATCCTCGGCGGCGAAGCGTTCGACAGCGATAAGCTGCTGGCCGAAGAAAACTTGTCACTGAGCCTGACCGGCACCAACGGCCAACTGCCGCGTAAGGCGCTGCAAAGCACGCTGCTGGATACCGTAGTTCAATCGACGCAAACCAAACTGTCGGTGCGAAATCTGTGCGCGCCAACCATGCCGTGCTATCCGCCGACGCGCGACCGTTTTCACTGGCGAGTATTAAGCCACCTTGGTTCGAATTTCCTGCCGATGATGGATAACGCCGAAGTGCTGCGCGGCACGCTTTCGCTGTATGACTGGACTGGCGACGAGCTTAACCGCCGTCGATTAGCGGCGATTGTTGACGTGAAACATCATCTGATCCAGCGCTTTGAGAAGGGCTTTTTGCTGCGCGGCGTGGACATTGAAGTCACGCTGGATAGCAACGGTTTTTCCGGCGAGGGGGATATCAGCCTGTTTGGTGAAATGCTTAGCCGCTTCTTTGCGCTGTATGCCGATATTCATCTGTTTAACCAGCTTACGTTGATACTGCAACCCTCAGGGAAATGTCTGCAATGGAAAGAGAATCACAGTCAGCGCATTCCGGGCTAATGACGGCGCTGCAAGGGCGCATGTCGGAGGTTAACGTCTATCGCTTTTGCCAGTTGCTGGAGCGGGTGGCACCAGAAAGACCGGCGTTGGGAAGTACTGCCAGCCCGCATGACGATCCGGTGCGTTTTCGTCCTCATCCTGGCATGGGATTTCCCGTTAGTGAGCTGAAATCACTGGAAAGTGATGAGTTTCACCCAGAGCGTCCACCGACGGTGCGTACCACGTTTCTAGGGTTATACGGTGTTGATTCACCGCTGCCGACCTCATACCTCGACGATATCGCACAAAGGCGAGAAGGGCATGAGGCGCTGGAAGCGTTTCTGGATATTTTTAACCACCGTATCTTTACCCAGTTTTATCGTATTTGGCGCAAGTATTCCTATCCGGCCACTTTTCAAACCGGCGGAACGGATGAAACCTCGCAGTGCCTATTGGGGCTGATTGGTTTAGGGATCCCCGGCACTTCTTCACATATTGCCACGCCGGTATCGCGGTTTTTGGCCTTGCTGAGCGTGATGCGCTTACCGACGCGCACCGCCGAAGGGGTGATGGCGTTAGTGAGACTGTTGGCACCGAACACCACGGCGGTGGTCACGCCGCACGATCGCCAGCAAATTGCACTCAAACAGCCTGCCGGACTAGGGCAAGCACAGCGGATTAATTTGTCTCAACGAGCCGTATTGGGTGCGACGGGAACGGATGTGAATACCCAACTGTTGCTCACGCTGCACACTACCGATTTGACCGAGGCGAAGGGCTGGCTGCCAGGTGGTCAACTGCATACCGATCTGATGGTTTTACTGCGCGTTTATCTGGGATGGCGTTGCAATGCGCGGCTAAAACTGGTGCTACCGACCGCCATATTGCCGCCGCCGGTATTAGGTAAAACACCGGTTCAGCTCGGTTTAACCGGCCTGCTCGGCCTACACGCCGCCGCACCTGCGGCCTTAGCTCTACCCAACGAGATCACGGTTAACTTGGGGCATTATCAAGGATTACAGCCGAATACGGCGAACAGAGAGGTTAAGCATGTCAATTTTCGCTTCTAAGCCCCGTACATTAAAGGCGACAGCGATGGCGTTGTCCGCGCTGTTGCTGGCGGGCTGTGGCCTGACGCAGAGCGTGGCAGACGGCACGGCATCGGTGACTAAATCGATATTTTATAAGCAGATCAAAACGCTGCATCTGGATTTCAGCGCCCGCGAGGCGCTTAACACCGACGCCAACGACATGAGCGCGCTGTCGGTGCCTACGCTGGTGCGGGTTTATCAACTGCGCGATAGCAAAGCGTTCGAACAGCTGGATTATCAGAGCCTGTTGGTGGACGGCGATGCGAGCCTGAAAGCGGATTTGCTCAGCGAACGTGAAGTGGTGGTGAAACCGGGAACCGGTGCGTCGCTGAATATGCCGATGGAAAAAGAAGCCAAGTTTGTGGCGATCGTTGGGCTTTTCCGTATGCCTGATATGCAGAAAAATAGCTGGCGGTTGGTTATCGACCGTGAAGATTTGCTGCCTGACGATCCACGAATTATCGAGCTGAGAAATAACGCGCTTAGCCTTAAACCAGTGAAGGACTAGACCATGACGTCTCAAAACCCTTCATTGTATGAAATGCTGACGCTGAACTTTGGCGGTGAGCTGGATTTGCAGCGGGTGAGCGAACGCGATCAGGTGATTTTATCGGTGCTCGATAATATGCAACGCATCCTGAATAGCCGCGCTGGCACCTTGGCGCATCTGCCCGACTATGGCCTGCCCGACATGAGCCAGATCTTACAAGGCATGCCGGGATCGGCGCATGGGCTGCTGTCGCTGCTTTCGGCGACGTTATTGAAGTATGAACCACGCCTTGAAAGCCTGTCGATTACGCTGCTCCCCCAAACGCGCAGCGGCCATCTGGAATACACCCTTGAGGCTCAGCTGAAAGAGCTTGGTCTGGTGCGCTTTGGCACGGAGTTTGCGCCTGAGGGAAAAGTGTTGGTGCGCCATCTCAAACAGCAGCAGTTTGTTTCCGCTTAGTTTTTCTTTCTTTTTACGGAGCTTCACTTACGCATGGCTTCTTTCTCCGAACAACATTTACGTACCGGCGGCGATCCGCGCACCCTGAGCGAATTTACCGCACTGCGCGATGAGCTGAATAAGCTCACGCACCCCGCGCGTCCTGACGTCGATTGGCAAAAAGTGGAACAACTGTGTTTAGGACTCTTTCGCCAAAACGGGGTTGAGCTGCAAACCACCGCGTATTACACGCTGGCACGCGCGCATCGCGCAGGATTGGCAGGCATTGAAGAGGGGTTGGTACTCGTCGATGGTTTGCTGACGCATCAGTGGCCAGTATTCTGGCCTGCGCAAACGCACGCTCGCATGGAAATTCTTGGCTGGCTTGCCACACGCCTGCAACAGTTGCTACGCGGCTATGTATTTAAGTATAGTGACTTGCCGATTATTTATCGCACTGAAACGCTGCTGGAACATCTGGGCGAAGTGCTGGCACGTCTGGAGCTGAAGCATCTCAGCCAGCTAGATGGTTTGTATCATCTGATGCATAACACCGCGCTTCGGCTGGAAAGTTTGGATGGCGATAATGCGATCCAGGGCGGCAGTACGCTGGCTACTCGCCCATCGATGTCGATAGCCGGGCCTGAAATGCAGGATGATTCACCGCTGGTGTATGTGGTTCAAGCCGAAGCAAAACCGGTGATCATGCGGGTGGAAAATACCGCGACCGGCATTCAGAAAAGCCATTGGGTTGGTTTTGCGGCTGGATTAATTTGCATGGCGTTGGTGGGCAGCGCAGGGCTGTGGGGTTGGAATGCGTGGCATCAGGAGCCCGTACGCAATGTGCTGTTAGCCACGGTAGAACCGTTGCCGCAGCCGTTGTCGTCGGAGCAGATGAATACGCTGCGAACCGAGAAAGCGGACAAGCTACCTTCTTTAACGAATGAGATGGTGGCGGCCACGCAAAAGCAGTTGGAGACTATCAATAGTTTACCCGCACTTTGGTCGCTGAACTATGCCTCTCAGTTGGTTAAGCAGGCGCAAACGCTGTGGCCGCAGACGCCAGCGGTCGATCAGCTAGCTGCCGGTTGGTTGCTAAATTTGAATGCGCAGGCAGCCGCCAGTGATTCGTTGGGGGATTGGCATATGGCGCAAAGCCGTCTGCAATTGCTCGCCAATAAGCTCAATGGATTGGACGAGCAGCGCGGGAAATATATGACCGTTTCAGAGCTGAAATCGTCTATTTTTGCCATTCAACAGCCGTTGGTGAAATCACCGCCGCTGGAGGAACTGTTGCGCCAACTGTCTGAACAGCAAAACGCCGGAAAAGTATCTCCGGCGCTGGTTCGTCAGATCGACAATCGTTTTAAGCAGCTGCAAAGCCGTTATATGTTGCTGATGATGGAGCCAAGATCGTTATAAGTTCAGCGGGCTACGTCTTCAGACGTAGCCCGCGGTTTTACTCTTCTGTTAGCGCCGCTGGCGCTCTTTCAATCACCATCGTCTGGCTTTGACTCAGAGTGATGCCCGCCGCTCGTAGCCTTTTCAAAATCTCATACAATAAATCACTCTTCGTACCGCTCACCACGCGAGGACTCGCCACATAGCCCGTGACGCTGAGCACAATACCGTTTGGCCCTAACTCCTTGAAACTCACCGACGGTGCGGGAGCCGGCTGTATGGCGACATGCTGGTGATAGGCGTCGAGCAGTAGAGCGCGTGTTTGCTCAGGATCGATATCCAATGGGAAGGTGAGCGCAATCGTCACCACGCCCTGCGCATTGCCCATGGTGGCATTGCGGACGTTTTGCGAAATCAACTGGGAATTGGGCACAATCACGGTGGAACGGTCGCTGAGCTGAATCTCAGTGGCACGGACGTTGATGCGGCGAATATCGCCCTCAACGCCGCTGATGCTGATTAAATCACCGACTTTGACCGGACGTTCGGTCAGTAAAATCAGGCCGGAGATGAAGTTTTTAACAATCTCTTGTAGGCCAAAACCGATCCCAACCGAGAGGGCGCTGACGATCCATGCCAGCTTGTTCCATTCAATGCCTAGGGTGGAGAGCGTGAGTAAGATAATCAGCACGTAGCCGACGTTGGTGAACAACGTGACCAACGAGGCACGCATGCCGCGATCCATCATGGTTTTGGGTAGGAAATCGTTATCCAGCCAACGACGCGCGGTGCGCAGAATATACCAACCAATGACCAAGCACAGCACGGCATTCAGGGCGTGCGCAGGAATAATCGTAAAGCCGCCTAACCCTTTGCCGCGCCAAATTTCGACCACTTTTTGTAGCAGGGCGAGCGGGGTGGTTGAGCCATAGGTTCCGCTTAGTAGTGCGATAACCGCAAACAGTACCAAAACAGTTTTGCCTACCGCGGCGAACAATGTTGCGGCTAAGGAGAGATGGCGATCGCTTAGGCTGAGCGTGCTTTTGAGGATTTTCCCTGAGTGGTTGCTGGGCGTAAATACGCTTTCGCAGAGGTCAGTCATCAGGTGAATCAGCAGGTATAAACAGGCCAAAACCAGCCAGACCCAGATCAGCTCATAGGTGAGGAAACGCGCCAGCAGAATGTAGCCTGTGAGCAGGGAGATAATAATGGCAAACGAGGTGGCGCTGATCGCCAGATGGATAAATCCAGCCAGCGCCGAGCGCGCGCTAACCTGCTCGTTATTAGTGTTTCGCCCATGACGCAGCCGAGTGACGCGCACAGCCATGAAAATCGCAATAAGCGCCACCAACAGCGACAATAATCCGCTGCAAAAAACTGTAGCCGCGATGCTGGCACCGACCAAGTTATTGAGCTGTTCAAGAATGCTGAAAATGAAAACGGCGGCGGCAATGAGCGTTGGAAAAGGTGCCAAGGCTTTGGCGGCGTTATCGGAGATGTTTGGCAGTCGCCAAGAAGGATGGCGATTGGAGAGTAATGCATTACCCAGACCGGCAATCAGGCTGGAGAACACGGTGAGCCGCACCAGCGTTTGCGCAAATTCGACCAGCATCGGCGAGGTGTCGGGCAGGCGAATGAAGAGATAGCAGAGAAAATGGGCGCTAGTGCCGAGCATGACGGCGGTGAGCACGGTGGTGGTGAAGGCGAGAACGCTGCGGCGCAGGCGACCTTCGGGTAGCCAACGTTGCATCATGGCGCTGACCGGTTTATCCAGCACGGTATGGCTGAAGACGCCAAAGGCGAGCGCTAACAAGAGATAGAACACCGAACCTGCTTTCCAACCGGGTTGCCAAGCGTTGTCCCACGCATTGCTTAGCTGTTGATTAAAATCGCTGAATTTATCCAGATCGTGATTCTGAGAATAGAGTATTGGAGACCAAAAACTTTGTCCCAGAATGGTGCCTGAGTTAAGTGCGATTTGAGATTTTAACGCTGAGCGGCGCAGGTTATTAATTTGGGTAGAGAGATTGGCTGCGTTAGTTTTTACCGCATTAATTTGCTCAATTTGTTTATCTAGCTGGGTTTTGGTGCGGTTCAGTGCCGTTCTTTGCTGGGTAACTTCAGGAGTTTCATCAGCGGCTTTGGGGCCGAGTACGTCGAGCTGCGCCTGTATCTGCGCGATTTCCGGCGTGAGTGCGGCGGCCTTGGCATCGGCCTCTTCAGCCAGCTGTAGCGTCTCGCTGTTGAGCTGGCCGAGTAATTTTTCATGTTGGGCGTTGGCGACCTGCTGCTTGATGGTGTCGAGTTTTTTCTGCAACACGCCGCTATCGACTTGCGTACTCGCTGTGACCTGCTGCGTGCTGTTGCTTGCGGCATGGCTCATGAGCGGCGTTGCTAGCAACATAACTAACAGCGCGTAGGTTTTTAGCATTTTCAGCATGTAAAAGAGATCTCGGTTGAGCATTAATCGGCTAAATATTCGTTAATTATAGAAAAAAAGGTAGGCGTTTTGTGAATCATTTTGTGAACTTGGTTACAGGCAGGAGAGGTGCGAGGAGAAATATGGGCAGCTAAGAGAAACCTTGCTGCCCATATTTACTTATGACTTGCTCGATGTTCCGCTCGCTCGGTATCCACCGCCGAGTGATTTGGTGAGGTTGATATCGGCATCGATCCAACGGCCGTGCAGCTCGATCAGCTTGGATTGTTCCGCTAACAAAGGAAGCTTAGCTTTTGCCACGTTAACGCCGCTGATTAAACCTGCTTGGAAGCGCATTTGGGTGAGCGACCAGATTTTTTGATCGCCGTCCACCACTTCGGTTTGATGTACGCTTTGATCTGAAATCGTTTGGATCTGGGTAATGCCTTTCGTGACTTCTGTGACGGCATTGACTACCGCTTTGTTGTAGCTGGCGATATTCAAGTTGCTGTCGCTTTGTACAATGCTGAGATTGGCGTTAAGGCGTCCACCATCAAAAATAGGCAGCGTTAAGCCAAATATGCCGCCCATTTGCTGCGCGGAGCCACGGAACAGATCGCTGAGGTGCAGTGCATCGTTCTGCAAGAATCCCATTAGGTTAATATCTGGATAGAAGGCGGCTTTGGCGGCATCAACTTGGCTTAACGACGCGTCGATATACCAGTGCGCTGCTTGTAAATCAGGGCGGCGGGCTAGTAATTCGTAGCTGAGATTTTGCGGTAGGGTGCTAATGACGTCGGGTAGCGGTACCGTTTTGAGCGCAGGCAACGGCGTTTTCAACCCGATAAGCGCCTGTAAGTTCGCCCGTAACAAGAGCAGATTGCCGCGCGATGCGTCGATTTGTTCATCGATTTTGGTGAATTGCGTTTCCGTTTCTGTTTGCTCGAGTGAGGAGATAATGCCTTCGCTGTAGAGCTCGCGATCCGTATCGACAATGATGGCCTCTTGGGCTTTGACCTCAATCAGGATGTCCTGCAATGCCTTAACGGTTTGAATATCCCAATAGATTTGGGTTACGGCGGAGGAAACCAGCAGTTCACTTTCAGCCAGTTCTGCCTGTCGTGCTTTGTAAACGCCGAGCGCTGATTCTACCTGCGCGCGGTTTTTCCCCCATAAATCCAGATCGTAGCTGGCCTGCAAACCGAAGGTGCCGTTGGTATACCATGGCCCCGTGGTGCCCGCAGCCGGATCGTCAAGGGCAAAAGGTCCCATCACACCTTCAGCCGACATCTTTTGGCGCTCCACGTCGGCACCGAAATTCACGATAGGCAAATCATCGGCGCGTGCGCGGTCGGTCTGTGCTTTGGCGATTTCAACGCGTTGGCGAACCACGGCAAGGCTCGGTGAGTCGGCCAGCGCTTGCTCAACCAGTTGGTTGAGCTGGGGGTTATGATAATTTTGCCACCAGTGGTTTCCCGGCCATGCGCGGAGTGCGCCTGCGGGGGCATCGTTGATGTGTATTTGGCTGAGATCGGTTTGCGGTAGCGGTGTTTTGTCTGAATGAATCATCGCGCAGCCACCGATCGCGAAAGATAAAGCGATAAGTAAACTGGAGCGGAATAGCTTTTTATTAGGAATAATAGAATGATTTTTTTTATTTGTTTTATTCATGGGTTTACTTGAATTGATAATAATGGATGATGATTTCATTATTAATATTGAAATGGAGTAATTAGTGAGCGAACACTAAAGGCTTTTCTTATTTTTATTTTATGCAGTTGTGCGGATACTGGTTATTTTTTTCTAAAAACTAAATGTAGTTTTTATAATTAATTTGAATTAATAGTTCATATGATTTTTTCATATTCATTATGAATGGTTGTTTCTTTTATTTAATAAATTAACTCCATTGTTAGTGCATTTTTAACGTTGATAGAACATCGCGCCATCAGGCATATAAAATGCGTTTTCTTTGAATATTTTTGGTTGTGTGCTGATTTTTCATCCATGCTTAGAGTTCGGCCTTTTTTGGGGATGACTCACGATGACAAAAACCACACTGTTTCAGTTCTTTCACTGGTATTACCCCGACGGCGGGAAATTGTGGCCAGAGGTGGCTGATAAGGCTGAGTATCTCTCTACGCTGGGAATAAGCCACGTTTGGCTTCCTCCTGCGTATAAAGGGGCCAGCGGCGGCTACTCCGTGGGGTATGACTCTTACGATCTCTTCGATCTCGGCGAGTTCGACCAGAAAGGGAGCGTGCCAACCAAATACGGTGATAGAGCGGGATTAGAACATGCGGCGCAGTGTTTGCAATCGCATGGGCTACAGGTGCTGTTTGACGCGGTGCTAAACCATAAGCTGGGTGCGGATGAGAAAGAGCGCGTGCATGTGCGCCGCGTCGAAGAGCATGACCGCAATGATATCGACGATAGCACTTTTGAAGCATTAGCTTACACCCGCTTCGTGTTTCCGGGACGGCAGGGGAAATACTCTGAGTTTGTTTGGGATTATCGCTGCTTTAGCGGCGTTGATTACATTGAAGATCCGAATGAAAACGGCATTTTTAAAATCATGAATGATTTCGGCGAGGATGGCTGGAACGACGATGTTGATAAAGAAAATGGTAATTATGATTATCTCATGGGCGCCGATATTGAATTTCGTAATGAGGCCGTTAATGAGGAATTAAAATTCTGGGGGCGTTGGTTATTGGATTCAGTGCCCTGCGATGGATTTCGTTTGGATGCGGTGAAGCATATTCCCGCATGGTTTTATTCCCAATGGCTAGACCACCTGCGTGAGCATTCTGGCCGTGAGCTATTTACCGTGGCGGAATATTGGTCGCCGGAGGTTTCAGCGTTACAGAACTATCTGCATGAAACTGAAAACAAACTGATGCTGTTTGATTCTGTTCTGCATACCAAATTTCATCATGCGTCTAAATCGGGCAGTGATT
Organism: Hafnia sp.; assembly: GCF_036648275.1. Classification (NCBI taxonomy): domain Bacteria; kingdom Pseudomonadati; phylum Pseudomonadota; class Gammaproteobacteria; order Enterobacterales; family Hafniaceae; genus Hafnia; species Hafnia sp. The sequence continues at coordinate 120,776 of NZ_JAVXIQ010000001.1, forward strand.
ACGATCTTTCCACGCTGTTTGCTGACACGCTGGTGGCGAGTGCGCCTGAGAATACGGTAACGCTGGTTGCGAACCATGATACTCAGCCGTTGCAGTCGCTGGAGGCACCGGTGGAACCGTGGTTTAAGCCATTGGCTTACGCGTTAATCCTGCTGCGAGAACAGGGCGTGCCCTGCGTTTTCTATCCTGATCTGTTTGGTGCGACCTATACCGATAAAGGTGATGACGGCCAAGACTATGAAATCATCATGCCCGTAATTCCTGAGCTTGAAAAATTGATTGAGGCTCGTCAGCGTTTTGCTAACGGTGCACAGCATGATTATTTTGACACACCACAGTGTGTGGCCTTTGTACGTGATGGTACCGAGGAAGCACCGGGCTGCGTGGTGATCATGACCAACGGTGATGTGGCGTCTAAGCTCGTACAGCTGGCAGAAGGTTTGGCGGGGCGTCGATTTTACGATTTTCTCGGCAACCATGCCGATGTGGTTACCGCAGGTGATGATGCCAGCGCTGAGTTCCCCGTGTCGGCGGGGAGCGTCAGCGTTTGGGTTCTAGAGCAGTAAACGAAAGCCTTAAAAAGCGACGTCGACGACCAGCGTATCGTTGTAAACGCCGGCTGGTGGCGTGTTCTGAGTGGGAAATATTTTAGCCGTATAGCTATAGGTTTTCGTCATGGTGTCAGGGCTAGTGGTGGTGGCAGCAGTGCTGCTCCAGCGCTGGCTGCCGACCGATCCCCAGCGGTTATTGCTGGTTGACTGATAGATATCATAGCTGAGTAGATTTGCTACGCCATTAAGCATGTTGCGTACGCCACCGCTGGCATTTTGCCCATCACTGATTCCCACGGTATAGGTTGCGCTCTTGGTGCAAACCAAGGTGATAGTCCCAGATTGAGTGCTAAAGCTACCCGCCACTGGCGCACTGCCGAAGTTGATATCGGGCGCGGTAATGGTGGCGCAGTCGTTGGCGACGATAAGTGTGATCGGGATAGACAGGGTATCAGAACCGGGATCGGGGATTGCGCAGATACCAACTGCGCCGACGGTACAAATACTCCAGCTGATATTAAGATTGAGGGACGCGGTATAGGTTCCAGCAGCCACTGACTGTCCAATGACAGTCTGGATGGTAAATGGGAGGGTATACTGGGTGTTGCTTAATAGTGTTAGCAGCGTTGCGCTGGAAACTGCAGCTGTATCGGCAACTTGAATTTCCTTAGCCGGCGTACACGTTCGTGGAATGCAGTTTAGTTGAATGGGAATGGTATCCGTTGTGGTGCTGCTGGTTAGCAACGCTCGTGGCGTGTTAGCGGGCGTTGCGCTGGCAAAGTTGACGTTGATAAATCCCGGCGCTGCGATGTTTAGCACCGTGGTGCAGGTTAATTGAATATTTATCGTCTGCGATTGGGACGTGGCGTTGACCACGACAGAGCTTTGAGTGCCATAATTCACTATCACAGGCTTTGTGAGCGTACAAAGAGCATGCGCAGTGGGAGAGAAAAAGAAACTAGCAACTAAAGTGGTCATAACGGTGAGCAAGATCCTCATGTTACTGGTTCTCCGCAGTGGCGCTAAGTTGGCAGACAAATGGCCCATAGGTACTCAGCTTTTGTGAATGTTGGTCGGGTAGACTGAAATTAACTGTACAGTTTTGTCCATTGGGCGTGCGTATGCGCAATGTGTTTCGACGATCCAGATTTTCCAGATAGGCCAATCCATCCCAGCCGACGTAGGTGTCGGGTTTTCCCTGCTGCGATACGGTGCTCGACAGAGGAATAGCGGCTCCGGTTTGATCGTGCAAGATCACGCTGGCAGCACGGCGTTCGCGAACCGGGAAATGCACCACATAACCACTGTTGCGGCGCACAGAGATGCGTTGCTCCGTGGTATCCGCGTAAATATCAGCAGGCAAACTTAGGGTATCAATGCTGAATTTAGAGGGATAAAACGAGGAGACACCCGGCACCAGCATGTATCCCTGACGGTTTGTGGTGCCTTTGGGTTGGTTTTCAAAATTAACCCCAATATTGGGGTAGCCATCGGTGCTGACGATCACAAAGGAGTCGTTGATCTGATTAGCCATAAGCAGCGTGTTGTCCATATAAACTAACGCTCCCATCATTTCTCCCCACTGGGTATAACTGTTAGATGGGCCGTAAACGCCACCTTGTAGCTGAATATGCTCATTGCGCCAGCCGAGCGTGGCCTGCTGATAGTTACTTTGTTGTGACTGATTGGCGTAGGCCAGACTCCACTTAAACCCGCCGTCGCTTGGCATTGCGTGGTCATAGTTGACGGTTTGCTGATTCTCGCCTGTAGCACTGCGCTGGGTTGTCACACTGACGTTATCGAACGCGTTGAACGGAATTTGAATCGAGAGCGCTAATGCCCAATCTTGCTGCGAAGGATCGCGGCTGGCTGAGACGTAAACGGTGCTGTTGCCCCACAGGCTTTTATTCCACGACAGGTTGAGTAGTCGGGTGCGATCGCCCGCGAAGCTTTGGATATCGAAATAGGCCAGACCAAAGCTACCGAGTTGGTCTAGCGAAACTGCCGCCGAGTATTGGTCGCTGCTTTTGCTTAGCGAATAAGAGGACTGGTTGGAATTGCTCTGTGGCACGTCATACAGCGCGAGGTTACCAAAATTTTTATCGCGGCGGCTGTGCTGGGTGCCAACGTTGAAGCGCGAATTGCTGTATTGATATCCCCAGTCATATTGATTTCCGCCTTTGCCGTACATGGCGCTGGTGGTTACCGAGCTATTGAGTACGCCAAAATAACCCAGTTTAATCACTGAACCTAGCCCGCCGAGCGCTAACTCTGGCGCGCCTTCGGCGTGAGATTCCAGCGTAAGGAAATCGTTGATACCGTAACGATAGGAACCGCTGGCGGCGGCGCTTCCATAGGAGAAATCTTTTTCGCCGTAATTACGTCGTATTGCGCCAAGCGATAGTGTTGCGTCTGAAAGTCCGGGCTTCAGTAAGGTACTGGCGACATAAAAAGGCTGGGTGGTGGAGACGCGACGTCCCAGCGCATCCGTGGTGACTAAAACAGCCTCTCCCGCGCCGTTAACATACGGCAGGTTGGTGAGGGTGAACGGGCCCGGCTCAAGGTTCGTGCTGGCCGATTGGTAGCCGTTAATAAAGAGGTCGGCGGTGGTCGGCACCGCCGTTTGTCCATTAAAGGCGGGAAGCGGATATGTAATGATGTCGGGGCGTACGGAGAAATCGCGACCGACAGTAACGCCGCCTAAACGCACGCTGTTACTCCAACTGAGAGCACCGGTGATTAAATCTCCCACTTGCCAACTGAAAGCGTGGGCTTCGTTCACGCCGCTTAACGTGGTGTCGTAACGCCGAAATCCATCGTTGTTGTCGTCGCCGCTGTTATCACCAAAGCTTTTGCGTAATATGCCGGTGCTAGAGAGCGTTGCCTCTGGAGTAAAAATGCGAAATTCGTTCCACGCTGACGAAAGGGTGGATTCGCCCTGTGTATGGCTGGTGTAAACGTCATAGTTAAATAGCGCACCGCTACCGGCAACGGCTTGGGTTTGTTGGTTTGGGGTACCGGTGAATATCGATTGATTAGGCAGCCAGCTCGTCGGAATGTCGAGCAGTAGGCGCTGGCCTTCGCTGTCATAGTGCGTTTCGATTTCTGTATCAGCGGTTAAATCGGTTTCTGGCGAAGAAAACTTATCTGCCGGCAAACCAAGACCAATGAGCTCCGACGATTGGATATAAAAATGGCCGTTGCGTTGGATGACTGGAATGAGTTTGCCAGTATCGAAACGGTTAATGACCAAGGCTAAACGAAAGTGCTGCTCCTGATTGACAATACTTGCGGTGGGAGGCGGTGGCAGCTCACTGTTGCCCGGTTCGCCCAGTGCGATACCGGGCAAACTTAATGTGACCATAAGCTGCACAGCGTGGCTGCGCCAAATCCTAATGGCTTTCACGGCGGTATCTTAACGGGCTGGGGCGACTATTGCGCTGGGCCTGACTGCCAGACCTTGCTGTCGCTATTCACTTCAGCCTTCAGCGTTTCGCCATGAGTCACACCTGCTGGCAATGCCCAAGTCCGATAGGAGCCGGCGAGGACATAACCTAACAATCCATCGGCTATCGTTCTGCCGTTAATCGATACCTTGCTCAGGCGCGCATGAACGGCACCACGGTTGGTGACCTCAATGGCTGGGTGACCATTATTAGTGGTCATTTTCCAACTAAGTTGGCTTTGGCTAAGATGCACCGGTTGTGCCGCATTGCGTTGGAAATTAACGCCGTCGCCATAAACAAATAAAGGCAGCGAATAGCGCATTAAAAGTGATACGCCGGTCTGAGACCCCGCGGAATGTTCTGCTGCTGGAACTTCGTCTATCAAAATTCGGAACGCTTGTTCTTGCCCCGCAGGCGTAGGGGATTGGCGGATCAGCCTGATTAATTGTTTTTTTCCTGCCCCGATATTCACAATAGGAGGGCTTGCAACAACGTCTTGTTGGCTCCGATAATTTTCTTCTCCAGCAACCTGTTTCCAGCCAAGAACTCTAATTTGCATCGTTGCGGCTGTAGAGCCTTTATTTTCTAGCCATAGCTCAGTGGCATTATCGTTGGCACCTAAGGCAGGGTCTATTGGCCAAATCAACATATTTGTAGCGGCATAGGTATTAATTGGTGCGATGGCGCCGAATAATGCGCTACTCAGAATAAGACTAAGATGACGCGGGGAGCGCAGCACGTTGCTCATTGTAATCTCCTTGATTTACCAAGTGAGCGTCACCGTTAATGTATCGGTGTAGCTCCCTGAAGGGCTAAAGCCGTTAAGTTGTAATACGCCGTAAATCGGCAAAATAATGTTGTTATTAGAACTGGAAATATTGAGCGGAACATTTTGATTCACGATAATTTCATTGGTATGCGCCGCATCGGTATAAATACGATAGGGCAGTTGCAGGCTATTTCCGCTTTGCATCGCGTTACGTACCGTCGTGAAATTAGAACCACCATTGATAGCCATATTCAGCGTCACACCAGGAGTACATGCCAGCGTCAGCGAGGTATTTTGAACAAAAGTACCACTGACACTGCCAGTACCCGTGCCGGAGTAAGTACCGAAACTCAGGGTTCCAAACAGGCTTCCTGTGCCTAGAACTGCGCACCCTGCTACGATGGTTGCCTGCGCTTTGAACTGCGCGGTGATGATGGCGTTGGCGCTCCCCAAAGTGAGCCCCCACAGCAAAACCACCGCTAAAAGCGGCTGAAGCGCTACCTTTAATGCGCACCACTCCCGCGTTTTCACGGCAAATTAATAAGTAATGGTAATGTTTAAAGTGTCGGCATAAGCACCAGCTAATACGTTGGTACTGTTCGCTACTCCCACGATTTTCCCCCAAAGGGCATAGCTGTTAGTGTTTCCACTCGTGCTTACTGCGGTTAATACTGCGCCGTTGGCTAACGCCGTGGTCATGGCTGATGTGCCATAAACGCTGTAGGCGATACCTTGGGTGGTGGCGGTTGGGCTGATCAAATATCGCCCAGGGGTGCCTACGGTGCCATAGACCGTGGTAGGGGCTGCGTTAAGGCTGCTGGTGAGTGCGACGGTATAGCTGGCACCTGCCGTGCATTGCACGTTGAATGTATTGCCGCCGGTGCCTCCACCGGTAAATGAGGCAGACAATGTGTCAAAGGTAGCGACAGATGTTCCAAAGTTCAAAGAGCCGAAGTTAACACCTGTTTGAGCAGGTGAGCCGTTAACTAAACAACCGTTGGTAAGTGTTAACGTTACGGCAACGGTACCTGTTGTGGTAACTGCCATAGCCGGTGCTGAAAATAAGCCAGCGCTAGCTGCGATTGCGAAAATAAACCGTAGCTTCATCGTCCATCCCTCATGGTAAGTAGACAGCTAAACAGCAATTAATTTTCGACTGGTGAAATGGGCAAAGAAAGCAAAAACTTCAATAATTCTTATATTTCAGGCTTATATTACAAATGTAGCCTAAGTGATAAAAAATCACCACTACTATGTGACAAAACATAATTTACTGTTATTCAGGGATAAATTATCAGAAATGAGAAGTATTCTTATTTTCTGCTCGCGAGTTCCAAAAGCGAAAAATAAGGAGTAAAGATTCGTTAACGAAAAAGGGAATAAAACTAGCCAGCGAGGATTTTTGTATTATCAATAAAAATTGATAATTTGCAGAAATATTTTCGGGGGAGTAGCATTGTTATACACATTAGTGGTCATGCCTGATGGGCAAACAGATTATGCAATCCTTTCATGCTTTTCTTAAAAACAAATCTCAATTCATGGCAGCGGTTTGGTCGATAATGATTATTATCTGTGAAACCTCCATTGCGTTATACATCATTCGAAATATTTGATTACCGCACAACCGCCATACGGCCCATGATGATAGTTGAGTTAAAACGATCTATAGATTAGTTTAAATTCACTGTCGTTGTTTTCTGCGCGGGGGAGGTTAGCGTGTTAACTCGAAAACTATTAGAGTCGCAAGACTATGCCAAAACCTACTCAGCCTTAGAAAACCTGTTCTGGACACCAGCACAGCTGGATGCATCTTTGAATCAGGTGCTTGAGACCTGCCCTGAAGGGCAGGGGATTTGGGTTTTTGGCTATGGCTCACTGATTTGGAATCCGTTGCTTGAATTTACCGAAGCGCAGCCCGCGTTCTTAAAAGGCTGGCAACGTGATTTCAATATTCGTCTACTCGCCGGTCGTGGTTCTGAATGTACTCCGGGACGCATGCTGGGGTTAAAGCCGGGAGGTGAGACGCGGGGACTAGCATTTCGCTTATCGGATGAAAATGCGCGTAGCGAACTGCAGTTGCTTTGGACTCGAGAGATGCTCGCGGGAGTTTATACACCGCAGTGGTGTTCGCTGGCTCTTGAGGATGGCCGAGAGATTAAAGGCATTACCTTTATCACCGACCCTGAGCATCCGCTCTATGAGTCTTGTTCGGCGCTAAATACTGTGGCGGCGCTGATCTCTCAGGCGACTGGTGTATTAGGCACCAACGCAGAGTATTTATTCTCTTTAGACTCTGCGCTAGAACAGCATCGTATACCCGATCACAACATCACAGAGCTGGCGCGCTGCGTGCGTCAGATTCAACAAGCAAAGTAACTGCGGCTAATGATGTTTATTTCTTATTCATTTCGTAAACTTAGGCGGACACCGGATGTTCGCCCAGGGATTGTGTGATGATTGACGCATGCGTCACAGAAGAGAATAATCTTTCCCGTTGGGTCGTTAGCTCAGTTGGTAGAGCAGTTGACTCTTAATCAATTGGTCGGCGGTTCGAACCCGCCACGACCCACCAACAAATTCAATCACTTAGAATTAACCTCCAGCTGTATATTTCCAATGTGGGACATATTTGGGACACAATCGCCAAATATCACATCAATTTGCTTGGCGTGCTCAGTTAAATGATTAGGCGCTAGGTGTGCATACCGCCGAACCATCTCGATAGATTCCCAGCCTCCCATTTCTTGCAAAATTGAAAGCGGCACTCCTGCTTGAACAAGCCAGCTTGCCCATGTATGCCTCAAATCGTGAAAGCGGAAGTTTTCAATTCCAGCTCTAACTAATGCAGACTTCCAAGCCTTGTTGCTATCTACGCGCATTTTCCTGATCTCCGGTGTAATAGAACCATCGGAGCGGTTAGCCGCATGAGTGTGAACAAACACGAATTTTTGGTGCTTTCCAATCTGCTCGCGCAAGACTTTGGCCGCGGTATCATTTAAGGCTACACCGATCGCTCTCCCTGATTTGCTTTCCTCTGGATTAATCCAAGCGACCTTTCTTTGCATGTCTATCTGCTGCCACTCAAGATCAAGTATATTTGAGCGGCGCAGGCCAGTTGCTAGAGCAAATCGAACTACAGACTTCAGTGGTTCTGGGCACTCTTCAATTAACCTCACGGCCTCTTGTGGCTCCAGCCACCGTATGCGCTTATTCTTAGGCTGTGGAACCTTTATTAGTGGAGCCTTATCTAGCCACTTCCATTCTCTCTCTGCTGCTCGCATTATTGACTTCATCAACGATAGGTGTGCGGCCTTCGTCGCTGTTGCTGCTGGCTTAGGTTTGAATGGAGGTGCTTCCTTTCCTTTTTTAGCTAACGCCTCGAGTTTACTCTTCCAGTTTTCCTCATGGCGCCTGTTAGTCATTTTGCTAATTGCGGCGTATATCTTGGCCTCAGTAATATCCTTTAACTTCACACCTTCAAAGTGTGACAGCCAAAATCCCATCAGGCTTTTATCTGTATCAAGTGACTTCTTATCTGACTTCTCCTCTATCCAGCGCAGGCATGCCTCTTCGAACAATATATCTGGCAGTTCTCCGAGGCGATCAACACGCCAATACTCAGACTTTAATTTGTCGTGCAGCTCCTGAGCTTGCCGCTTGTCTTCTGTGCCAAGTGATTCTTTAATACGCTTCGCACCCGGGATAGAGATGCTCGCGTACCATATTTTTCCTCTACGGAAGAGTGACATGGTATTTCTCCTGTCGCATCCGCCGCGCTCACTGCCACAGTGTGCAGCGGATCTTGAAGTGCGGCAATACATGCTTGGCGAGTGAAGAGGTAGGGTGATTTAGCTTTGGTGGGGTTTTTACGTGTCGCGATGAGCCTTCCTGTTTTTACCCAACTTGTTAATGTTGGTCGTGATATCCCGAGGAATTCGCATGCCTCATCTGTATCGAGACTAAATTTCTCCATCATTTATCCTCAAACTGCCCATTCAAAACGCCAATAGTCCAAAGGAACCTAACGAATGGAATTCCGAGAGGTTTAATGGTTTCGTAGTAGCTGAGAAGAATGGGGCGGGTGATTGTGTCGATGTTGGTTTTTTTTGGCGCGGACTTTATTGCAGATTTCATTGCTTCGTTGCATCGCCGCGCAACATTGCGGATCGCGTTGTCATGTTCTGCTGTCATGTCATGCCGCTTTCACTCCCGTCATAATGCCGCTGCCGATTGCGATCAGTTCGTCGCGTGATACGGTAGTAAACTGGCAACGTGGTTTGATGAATGGGCGCCAGATGAATAGCAGACTGCCTTTGCTGTTTCCGTTTTTACCGGGTTTTCCGGTCCCAGCGTTGATGAATGACAACCGGCCACCAGTGATTAGACGGACCTCATCAACAGACTCGAGCGCCAGAGAAAACCAACCAGTTGATGTATCAGCAGGGAGTAACATCACAATCGGCTGACTTTGTGCTTTGCATTGCTCAGCAGCTTTTTCTACCCACGGAGTTATTGCGGAGTAGGGCGGATTGCACCAGATAGCGCCGTAGCTCACCCACTCGTTATTCAATGCATCATCGCGCTCTGTCAGATATCTGGCGCACAGGGCGTTTCTGTGGTCGGCTGCCGCGTCGAGATAGAAACCAAACTCAGCATCAAGCGCGGCGAATACCTCTATCGGCGTCTGCCACCGGTCTTTATGTTCGAGTGGTGTATTGCTCGCAAACTCACTCACGCTGCATTCCCCCACACTTTGGATAAATCCCTAGGGCGCATCATCGATGTCGCCACATATGATTTTTTACGGTTAATAATCTCGATGAAGAATTTCTCTTCGCTAACTTTGATTGTGTACGTGACGCCTTTCTTGGTGGGCCCATAGTCTCCGTACTTTTCCTGATGGAGATTTAGAGCAGCTTTCATTGCCGCTCTTTCCGTTCGTTCTGGATTACCCTTCATGATGTGTCGCATTGTTAAAGTCCTTGAAAGCCTTCTCACATTGCAATGAAACTCGCTCTATTAATTGCTGCATTGCCTGCAATGATTGGACGTCAGAGAGCAGAACCTCGCGCTGAATTAATGCAGAGATAAGCGTGGAGATTTTTGAATAAAACCCGATGGACTGAAGCCTCTCTTCTCCTGCCGATTTACCTTCCTTTGCTACCTTTTTCTCGTTGAGAATCAGGTTGTATGTGTCACTCGTAATGACGTATTTACCGATTTCGATTTGCATTTTTTCTCCAAACTTAGGCAATAAAAAAGCCGCTGGTTAAGCGGCTATTAATCTTTGTTAACTGGTAAGCACATTAGAACGTGGTTAGGCCGCTTCTCATGAATCAGCTTTATCCATTGTTCACATGTTTCTTTTGGCATGACTTCAGGTGTAACGGGGAGGGCGTCGCAAGCATCTAATCCGCAGGCGCTGACTAGAAGGATATAACCGGCTATTAGCATGGTTTATCAACCTTACGCCAGCCAGCATCATAGAGCGCCGCTGCCGCTTCATAGTTCTGCCATGAGTCAGGCAATCTATCTAGCAAGCTGGTAATTTCGCTGATTTGCTTCTCTCGCTCAGCAGCCTTGCGTTCCTGAGCAATTTCATTGCAAAGCTCAATGCATGGAAGGCATATTGATAAGCCATCTGGGCCACCTACCATTTTTTCTTTGCCACAAATTCCTTTGCAGAAATTGCATACATCTTCTGGTTTCGGCTCATACTTTTCGAATGCTAAAAATCCGTTATATGTGATGTTACCCATCTATTTCTGCTCCCTGCTAGCGCGGATAGAACGACGCACCGCCGCCAACATATTCATTTCACGAAGCGCCAAAGCCATTGATGATGCTGTTAGTCGAACGCCATACTTATTTGATTTCCCAACTGAGCGGCGCTGTTTTTTGAGCACCTTCCGGTTATAAGTATTCATAACTTCAAGCCATCTAGACTTGCTCATATTTTTGTATGGGGAGTTTGTTCTAACCCACCGAACGCTTTGCTCTGCTGTATATGCTTTTAGCAGGTCTTTTAGATAAGTTGCTTTCGCCATCTATTTCTGCTCCTGTGCTGCTAAATGCTCTGCTACAGCTGCATTGAGTTGCGAAATAATCTTTTCGCTAGTGACTCTGCGCCTGTAGGCGTAATTTCTACCTTCCACAACATGAAAATATTCCTTCCCCACGACATGATATGTATTACCTGTTTGCAGCCATACTTCATACGATGCCGGAGTAATTCCGATGCGATAAACTACAGGGTTTCCACCATGCATAATTATTCGCTCTCCTGTGCTGGGGCTGCTTCAATCATCTGGATATAGCGTTCACGCATAGACTTTCTGCCATAGTCACAATCATTAAATGCATGGAACATTGCGGCAGTTGGCTCAATCGGAACCAGCTTCCAACCATCAGGCAACTTGTAAGGATCGCTTACAGGTTGTGCTGATAACGCACGGCGGCGCTGCAACTCTTTGAGCCACACGATTAGCTGAGTGTTGTTTAATTCCCCGTCTTCAGCGTCACTATCGCTATTTTCGAGCATGTCTATATAGAGCTCTAAATCTTGAGAGTCTGGCTGTTCTGGTATTACAGGTTGTGCGGGTGCTGAAACTTCAAGGTCTGAAATAATGTCAATCACAGAACTTAATCGAATAGCCATTGCCGAGGCTTTTTGAGTCGGAACTGGAAGCTCTTTTAATATCCAATTCAAGATTCTGTTTAGTATTTCCACTTGCTGGCTCAAATCTACAAGTTCAGGCTGTTTAGGTAGTACCGGCACAGCATAGAGTTCTGTGCCATGCGGTAACTCACGCTTACCACTTTTAGCCCAGCAAATACCGCCAGATGCAGCGCTACGCTCATCAACGAAAGCCACCGGATTCTTAGCTGCTTGCTCGTATGCCAGAAGCTTCTTCTCCAGCGCATCACGCTGCTGAACTACTGATTCGTATGTCTCTATTGGTAGGTTGTTCATCACAGATACCTCACATGATTCTTCCAGCGGTTCTGCGCCGCGCTATTCTTTACCTGCCATCCTTCGCGCGTGCATCCATCATATGAGAAAAGAGCTACCCGTCGATTACTGACTTTCAACCACTGACTCGGAAAGCCATTTTTATGGGCGCGGAGTAGAAGAATTTTTGCTTTGCGATTTTTCATGAATATCTCCTTAGTCCATCCAGTCTCTGTACTCACCAGATGCAATAAGCTTTGCTCGGCGCTTGGCGGCGTCGATATGCTTTTGCTTCATTCCGTTTGTTATTGAATCTAATGACTTGAGACTGATGAGGATTGTTTTCTTTGGTCGGGGTGGGATGATTCGTTTTGCTTTTCGCTCTATCGAATAGATTCGGTCCCTGATTCCTTCTTTCTCAGCCCATTCCGTGGCTACGACTTTCACAACTTTGGTGTCTATGAGGACTTGGTAAATCTTTTTATTGAATTCTGGCAACCTCATTCCGAAATGCTCAGCCAACGCTGATCCTGTCATTGGCCTTTTTCCGAGCATCCTAACTACGCCTTCCTTGAACCCTGTGGAGTTATGAGGCCGCCGGTAGAATGCTAATCGGCGCATTTACACCTTCCATTGGTCACCAAATTTGAATCCAATCCTGTCCAATGATTCATCCATCTTTTCGATGAAGTTTGGGATCTTCAATTCGAATAAATCTTGGTACTGGTTATCTTTTTTGATAATCACTGAGTGCATATTTTCTCTACGCATTCGTGGGTCGTAATTGCTAAACCACCACTCCTCACAACCTGAAACCCACATCGAATACTGAACTTGGGCCATATACTCTTTTTTAACCGCCTCCAGACCTCCAAGGCGGAACTTTACATACTGCGCTGATGTGTAAGGTGACTTTAATTCCAGTCCTCGACCATCGCTGCACATGCCGTCTGGAGAGCACGCACAGCGCATGCTTTCATCTTTATAGAAGATTGGCGGGAGAGTAGTGGTAACGTCATTCTCGAACTCAAAAAGTAGACGCGCGGCTTCTTCATGCTTTTTTCCCCAAAGAAGCGGTCGAGCAGGTATTTCATCTGGAATAGCCCCAGTGCAAACCTCCGCTATCAGCTCGTTCATGTAGGTTTCTGCCATCCCTGATAGTAGACCTGCATCTTTATCTTTCTTAGCCTTTGGTTCTGTAAGAATGTCACCAACTCTAGAGGCCGTAATGCAGGCTAATCTGCACTTTTTCCACTCGTCACTTCCCTGTGATATTGTCGAAACGTCGAACCCGAGAATCTTCGAAGCTATGTCATTATGCAGCATCTTTCTCACCACCAGTTTTGCTCGCAAGTTTGCGTTCAAGGCTGGAGATAAGCTTTGCAGCCTCGGTTGACGTGAGTTCTGACTGATTATCTATATCTCGCCCAGTCATCGACTTACATGCTTTCTTGAGGTCGTCGAAAGTGGAATCTACAGAAATTAATATCTCGTTTATTCTGTTGCTTTGCTCTTCGGTAATTTTATTTTCAATCGCCGAATCCTGATCCTGCGAAGGGGTATGTACTACTTTTTCAATTGGCTCGTAATCCTGAACCTCTTCTGCCAACTGGATTCCTTTTAGACGATCAGCATAGGAATCTCGCGCACAAAACCCCAGAGCTCGCCATTGCTGCATACGCTTTGGATATTGCTTCCATGGCCCATTCTTACCCCATAATCCAGCTGTCTGCGCATCAGTAACGCTGAACGAACTGTTGAATGTTGCAATGCCCCCTGTTTGTAGGCGACGACTAATCTTGCAGTGTGCAGTTTGTGTCGCTTCGTCATACGATTCTTCGAATTCAGCAAGGTCAGGCGCTGAAAGAATTAATGCTCGTAGCGCATCACCCCAAACTGATGGGCGACCATTAATAACAGCGATCCCCTGAACTGACTGCATAGGCTGAAAACCAAGCTCAGCCCCCATTTGCATAGCGATCAATACGTCGTTTGGCTTTCCTCTGTATGAGGTCGGGGCAAACTGGCTTGCTGCGATGGCGTTTGCGAATTGCATGGCTTGATCAAAAGTTTGTGGTGCCAACATCATGGTGTTACTCATGCTGCCTCCTGCATGTTTTTAAGCTCGATGGCTGTTTGGTACTGGCTTGCTGATTTGAGAATAGAGAATAGGGCGGTGGCTAATATTTCTGGATTGTCGCCGTGTTCAAGAGCTAGTTCTAATGCTTCGTGTGATAGCCCTGATAGATGGCTTAATGCTTTGATGATGTGATATTGCTTTGTTTCTTTTTCCCACGCCTCGGCCTGCTGGAGAACTAATTCACTGGTCTGTTCGCTAAAGCTGCTGATGATTTTATTTAGCTCGATAATCACTGATGCATTCATAGCGGATCACCTTTAATGAATAAGTGCTTAACTACCGGAAGTCGTTTAACCCAGCGCAGAAATCGACAAGCTCTCACCGCTTGGATTCGGCGTGGTTCTCTCATGAAATCAGTCATAGTTATTTGCTCCAGAGTGGTGAGAAGAATTGAGTGACGATACGAACGATACGGTCTAGTTGTGATTCGCGAAGAGTGCCCATGCGAGGGCACCCTGCAAAGCTGAGTTCTTGCATGGGGTTACTCCTGTTTGATTGTTGGTTTCATTGCAAAACGCCTACGCTTTGCGATGAATTAGTTTGTTTAGATGGGGTATATCAACGCTTTCTGAACATCTGGCATAAGCACAAAATTGATGGGGAGATTAGTTGGTATGATTGCCGCCTATCCTAGAAGGCTTGTCATATACGGACATATGAGCTTTCCCGACTTGAACATGCCACCCCCGCTCAAGTCGGGATTTTTTTTGCCTGAGATTTGGATATAAAAAAACCGCATTTAAGCGGCTGGTATTTCGACGATTTCCTTTTCTCCGTTGCACCAACCTTCTTCGTAGTCGGTCTCACCTTTGCTAATACAAACTGCAAGATGTTCAACGTCGCTCCAGTTCATGTTATTTGCCGCCCAGTCTTCAACCTCAAAACTGTTAGCATCAAATAACGGTAAAGTGTCATTGTTCAGACTTTCTTCTATGCTTACTCCATCGTGTTTCGCATAGTATGCAGCTCTGTTCATTGCGATAACTTCTACCGGAACTCCCCATTTACTGCCGTCGGGCATTTCAACAACAAGTTGCTTTGGCATTTAACTCTCCAGTTATGAGCGGGATTGCTCACAGCAGATACTCAGTGAATACCTGCGATGTGCATTACCGTGCAAGTAGAGATAAAATTTCTTCTTCAGAGAACCCTTGCGCTCGCATTTTCTCGATAACCAGATCCCGAGCCTCAATCTTCTCTCTGGCTAATTTGTCTGCCGGAGTTTCTTCCTCGATTCGCCATGGGACTAACCATTCACGGCCAACCCTAACAGCGATAGCTTGTCTAACTTCACCATCGCACCCCTGAGTTGATTTACCTTTACCCAATCGCTTAGCTGTTGTTGGGCTTTCACAAACATGGGTAACAACTGAGTAACCACGGCCTTCTGTAAGATCGCTATTCACTGTCGTTAGCCAAACATTTTTATGCTCCAAAACCTCAGGTTTATCGCTCATTGATTAGTCCTTAATGAACTCTTCAGTAGGGAACGCCATCTTGCTTTCTAATAGTTCGGCGTGTGTGCTTGATACGATGGCGGTGTGGTGTGGGTGCTCATTTTCAGCTAGCCACTTAATCAACGGCTTTGCCGCTTCCTCAAAGCTTGTCATTTTCTCGGTATTCATATCTATCTCCATTCTGGGTATAAAAAAGACCGCTAGGCGGCCTGTTCACTATTCTTTGCCAGTGCTTTTGATTTAGCTCTCCATCCCTTTAAGAAGAAGCGCCATGCCTGCTGTGTTTTGACATCACGATAAACAACGCCAGCATTTGCAGAAAGAATGATTGGGTTGTCTTTTTTCAATCCGTTGAGCGGACATAAAAGCTCAAACTCTTTTCTTGCTTCTTCCATCTCACACCCCTTTTTCACCCAATAATAAAGGCCGCCTTAGCGACCTATTGTTTGTTTTCGATAGCGGCATGATTTGTTTGCTTTGCCGTCTGGATAATCATCTCAGCAAACTTATCTGACACGTTCTTGCGTATGCCAGCATTTACAGCGTTGGCAATAGCATTATCAATGTCCTTTTGGAGCGGTTTGATTTTAGCTTGCACAAGCTCTTCCATGCGTTTGCCCATCAGATATTTGACTAGTGGCATTGCGTTG
Source organism: Hafnia sp. (assembly GCF_036648275.1). Lineage (NCBI taxonomy): Bacteria > Pseudomonadati > Pseudomonadota > Gammaproteobacteria > Enterobacterales > Hafniaceae > Hafnia > Hafnia sp. The sequence goes on from NZ_JAVXIQ010000001.1 coordinate 136,744, forward strand.
TAGTCGTTGCTGAAGTTGCCGCTTGAATCAACCTTCTTCTCGAGCGTTTTATCAAAACTGCGTTTAATCAGGTCGGTAACAGTCAAGCAGTCTTGTACATCACCCCACTTATCAGTAACTGTTACTTCTTTCATCAGCCAATCATCTGCAAACTGGATTGCTTTTTGTTCAATAGCCTTTTTAGCCGTCATGATTGACTCGTTGATGGCCTGATTGATTTGTACCGAGGCCTCTTTTTCTACTTTGGCTAGACAATCACGTGAAATGGCATTTTTCACACCGCTAATAATTTCATGCTTAACTTCGGCTTCCATGTCGCCATCTTCGCCAAGCCACTCTAAATCTACAGTGATATTCAGTTTCATGGTGTTCTCTCTCAGTTATTCAAATTAAGGGAATGCTCTTCCCGCGAATCTTCTGACGCCCGAACGCTGAAATGTTGACGCCGGACACAACCCGATGTTGCTTATGCTCTACCTCTACCAGCTCTTTAGCTGGAAAAAGGCAATAAAAAACCCCGCCGTGGCGAGGTTCTAAATATTTATTGATTTACTTTCGTGGGTTTAATTTAGCCATGCTTGCCGATAGTGTCGAAAGCCGAGATCGTATAGATGGAGTATCAAGTCCATTTCTAACGTCAGTGTTCAATGATGATAGTTCATCAGACCATGCTGATATTGCTTCGTGGAACTGCTTGGCTCTATTCGCTTGACGTTTTCTGCTGCTTTCAAGCTCAGATACACTTTGTTTTGCTTCTAGCTGAGCTTTGCCCATGCCAACCTTGATTGCTTCGAAGGCTGCTTCTTTCATTTCAGCCTTAATTAGAGGATGAAATATATCAGCACCATAGTAAACAATATCGTCTATGGACTTTATGATTAGCAAACAGTCAGTCTTTTTATTCGTTCTATTCTCAATGCATGAGACCTCAACCGCTATAGAGGTGTCATATTGCTTTACTCTCATTGCTGTGTAATTCATACCGCTATTCAATTTATTAACCTCCGAAAAATCAATGTGTAGCCAATCAGGTTACTATCACTCTTTTATTGATTTTTAACTGCGATCTGATTCAGAAAACCTACTTAATAATGTGAACCGCTTCTTTGCGTGTATTACGGTGACCTGCTGCGTATAGAGCGACATCTGGCAGGCAACGGTTATCAGCGCTGTCATATATCACTTCATCACGAGCGATCAGCGCTTTCTCGACTCTGCTCACTTTTCTATTAAGTGTGAGGAGAGGGCGACCTGAAGGCTTGGCACATATCCCAACGGCCAGTGGGTTGAAATGCTTATATTCTTCCTGTTTAGCCTTGCGGCGTTCACGACGACGAGCTTGAGAATCCATACAACCTCCTATCAATAAACTTTGGCGGTGTTGTGGCCGGCGCTTATCTTCGGCTTGGCTCGTTGGCCTGCAATTCACATCACCCCGAAGCTTATTGCTTTGGTGTAATTGCCCTTTTTCAGGGCTATCTGTTAAAGAACAACTTCCTGTAGTTCGTGGCGTCCTGCCGTGTTGATGGAAATAACTGTACAGGCAAAACTGTATTCAGTAAACAGTTTAAACTGTATATTTTACAGGTTTTTTAGTATGTGATTGAATTTGTTTGTATTAAAGTTTTTTTAGGCACAAAAAAACCCGCAATTAGCGGGTTTATGAGATGGGGGGATGGTTATTTGATGGTCACGCCATACCAAAATACGGCACCAACTACTCTTATCTTGTTGCTTTCTTCTCCATGATAAAACTCATCAGGAAACTCATCAGTATTGAAGGAGCGCAATCTAATTCCTCCACCAGGAAGACGGTAAACAATCTTAACTCTAGCCATACCCTCATGGTCCAGAGCATAGATCTTCCCATCCTTAATATCTGTATTACCTGTATTTATTGCTACTGTAGCTCCATCAGGTAACACTGGCTCCATACTATTACCCCAAACAGACATGCATGCTGCATCTTCAGGGTTAACACCTAGCTTTCTTAAGCTTCTAAGAGAGAATTTAAGCTTTCTCCCATCACAATCAAGTTCCACCACTCTGCCATTTCCTGCTGCGAGTTGAGCCTCTTTGAAGAATGGTAGATAAACATCGTCATCATCATCTACATCATCATCATCCCAGAGAGAGATCCCTTCTAAACTTGTTGCGTTAGACTCATGCTCACCAGTCTTAAGCCACTGCATTGAACACTTAAGCGCAGTAGCGAGCTCGAATATTTTTCTTGGATTCTTAGTCTCTCCGTTTTCAATACTAGCAATAGATTGTTGTTTTATACCAACTTTTTCTGCTAGTTCTGTCTGCGTGATCCCGAGCGCCTCACGTCTTTCTTTTACTCGTTCTGCGAGGCTCATAAATCCTCTCCTAGTGTTAACAAATTCCGTAGATCTTCACAGTAAATACTGTATTTGACAAACAGGCTTTCCTGTAGAACAATACAGATAAAACTGTAGGAGAACGGAATGAATACAAACAAAACCCTCTCCCAGCGAGTGAAGCAGCGAAGGACTGAACTTGGTTTAACCCAAGCTGAAGTTGCAGCTCAAGCTGGGATTACTCAGCAGTCATACCAGCAGCTGGAAGCAGGTGAAACCAAACGACCTCGCAATCTGCTAGAGATTGCAGAAGCACTGAAATGCACAGCCAATTGGCTAATGTTTGGCGATACCAAAAAGCAAGCCGCCTAAGCAACACCGCTCCTTAACATCAAGCCCTGAAAAAGGGTCCTACCACCAACCACCTAACCGGTGGTGTAACTATTTATTCAACAAAGGAAGTATCACAAATGGAACATGCAAGTTATAGCAAGCGCATCAACGAAGTGGAGACAGAACTCCGCTGCAGGATGATGCAGAAGACTAACCGAGAGTTAGCAAAGCAAGCAGGGTGGCACGAATCGAAAGTAAGCCGCCTCAATATCCGCGACATGGCAACGATGTTCGTACTGCTAGAGAAGGTATGGGAAACCAGTTTGATTCGTGAGGTAGCGCGTCAGGCTGTGGAATCGGTATTGCCACAAAAGAAAAAGTCGCCGGTTGCAGCCGACGACTCTCAGATCACTATGAACTTTTAATACTGGAACAATTCACAGGAGTAATTATACATGACAACCACTGGATCAACAACCAGTACGGAGGTTGCTAATGAGTAACCTCGCTCAACAAATCGTAGTCCCGATAAGGCCTGATTTGCAGGTCGTGGAGCAACGTGTGGCTGATATCGATGATGGGTATACCAGAGTCGCTAACGAGCTGCTAGAAGCTATCGCAAGCGCAGATTTAACAGCGCGTCAGTTGAAGGTCATGCTGGCTTACGTAAGAAAAACGTATGGCTTCAACAAGAAAACAGATCGCATTGCCGATGAGCAGATTGCTCAGGTTACAGGGCTGTCTCGACAGAACGTAAACAAGGCAAAAAAAGAGCTGCTTTCAATGAATTGCCTGTTACTCGATGGAAACAAAATCGGCGTTAACAAGGAGGTTTCTGCGTGGCAATTTAGCAAGTGTCTCCAAGTTAGCAACTTTGTCTCTAAGTCAGAGACAAAATGTGTCTCCAAGTTAGAGACAGTCGATGTCTCCAGTTTAGAGACACACAAAAGACATTCTTTAAAAGACAAGAAAGACAATATTAATAAACCCCCTATAGTCCCCCAAGAATCAAATCCTAAACCCAAGGAAAAACCGAAAACATCGCTTGATGCAGCCGCTGCCGAAATACCTGAATGGCTTAGCAGGGATACATGGCTGTCATGGGTTAGCTACAGGAAAGAAATCGGCAAGACGATTAAATCTGCGCAGACGATCACGCAGGCCATCAACACTCTGATGAAAAGCCGTGAAATTGGCTACCAGCCTGAAGAGATTATCAATCAGAGCATCGCTAGCGGCTGGGTTGGGATATTCGTCCCTAAGCAGCCTAAGGCACCAGCCAAGCATGTTACTAAATCGGCACCGGAAAACTTCTCTGGCAAAGACTATGGGCAAACAGACTTACCAGCATGGGCGGAGCAACCATGAACCTGATAGAAAAAATCATCAACGTTGAGAAGCGACTCAATGACCTATCCAAGCCACCAATTGAAATCGAACATACCGTGGTCGCTTACTCAACTGCCGTGTGTGAAAAGCATGGTGAGTTTGAGCAGAGAACGCGGCAGTCGGTCGGGCCCGTGAAAGTCCCATCTTACCCATCACCATGCCCCAAGTGCTTGACTGAAGAGCTGGCTCACTTGAAGGCGGAGCAACAGGCCACAGACGAACGTGCAAAGCAACGCAGAATCGATAACCTGATGCGAGAGCTAGAGGTTCCTGAGCGATTCGCACCATGCACACTCGATAACTACGAACCGGTCAATCCAGAGTCTCAGCGATGCCTGAATGTCTGCAAAGCGTATGCAGCTAAATGGTCTGAGCGACTAAAACAGGGAGGTGGGTTGGTGATGTGCGGCAAGCCCGGCACCGGAAAGAATCATCTGGCACTGGCTATCGCTAAACATGTGATCCGCGAACATCAGGACTCAGCGCTGTTTACGACCGCGCTACGCGTTGCCAGAAATTTCAAATCAACATGGAGCAAGACGGCAACCATGACAGAAGCGGAAGTCATAGCGACGTACACCGCGCCGGATCTGCTGATCATCGATGAGGTTGGCGTTCAGTTTGGCTCTGACTCTGAAAAGATGATCCTGTTTGAAATCATCAACACCCGATACGAGAAGATGCGCCCGACGATCCTGATAAGCAACCTCACTCGGGAAGAGCTTGTTACGTTCATCGGGGAGCGTGTTCTCGACCGTATGAGCGATGGCGGAGGATGTACGCTGGCGTTTACGTGGGAAAGCTACCGGTCGAAGAGGGCGGCATGATGTCAAAAATTAGAACGGTACCTGAGGAGTGAGATTTGCAAATCGACATGGTTAAAAATTCCGGTGGCGTTTTTGTACCAATGTTCGAACACGATTTACCCCGCCTAACCAAGTTCAAAAACGGTGAAGTCTACACCGCTGATTTCAAGCTCACACGTAATCCTATATTTCACAAAAAGATGTTCGTCTTCTTCAAATTCTGCTTTCAGCACTGGTGTGCAAGCAAGGCAGGGCTTGAGCATATGGATGAGCACAGCCAGTTTGACCGGTTCCGCAAAGACCTAACGATACTCGCAGGTTTTTACGAGCAGACGGTGCGGCTAAATAGTGAAATACGAACTGAGGCTAAGAGCTTGGCATACGCGAATATGAAAGCGGACGAGTTCGAACGTTGCTACAAAGCAATGATTAACGCAGCCATCAAACATATTTTCGCCGGAACGAGAGACGAAAATATCCTCAATCAGTTACAGAGCTTCTTCTAACCAATTGAAACTATTCCGTTATGGGAATTCCCATATCGCTAGTCAATAAGGGGGAAATGGTGCTTAAGGTTAGAGATATCCCACCTGGAGTGAAATTCATGCTTGTCCGAAACGGGCATAGATTCACGATGATTGGTCAACATGAACATCATCACTATCTATACCGAGTTACACCTCACCAATGGTGCGGGGAAAAGCGACGAACTATACCAAAGAAGGATTGGACAATTAACGGGCAGAGCTATGCTAAGCCAATAATTAGGAGTTCAGCAGCATGAAAGCAATAAGCATCAGGCAGCCGTGGGCTTGGCTGATAGTCAATGGCTACAAAGATATTGAGAACCGCAGTTGGCGCACTAAATACCGTGGCCCTGTACTGATTCACGCCTCACAGGGAGTTAAGTCCATTGAGTACGTCAGGGCGTGCAATCTCATTCACCAAAAACTCCGTGAGCATGGGATACCGCTTCCACCAATCGATCAACTACAGACCGGTGGCATTGTTGGCATTGCAACCATTACCGACTGCGTAGAAGAAAGCGATTCTCCATGGTTCTTTGGTGAGAAAGGATTTGTACTGGCCGATGCCAAAACACTGCCGTTCATACCGATGAAAGGGAAGTTGAGCTTCTTTGAGACTGGAATCGAGCCGCTGCTTGTATCAAGCGCCGACCCCGAGCCACCGGAGGCCGCATGAAGCGACAGCGAAGTCCGACACAAATAGCGATAGACAATTTAATCTTCAACAAATCCAATCCACGCAGTAAACCCCACCCAATATCAACAGTAACTTTCAACTACAGCGCTCACCTGCATGATGTGCGTTGGCTGAGAGTGCGAGCGAGGAATAGCAATGCTGACATTTAAGCATTTCAAAGACAGACCATCATGGGCGGCCGCCGGTGGCTACGACTTCAATATCATCGACTGCATGTCAGAGGCAGCAGGGAGAATAAACATCTGGCGTGGAATAGTTGATGTAATCCTTGAGGTTCCAGACTTTGAGCTAAGAGTTGCTTGGTACAGATTGCCTATTTCTCTGGTCGCTGTAGTGATAGCACTGGCATGGCCGCTTATCTTCTGGATTGCTGGATTGGCATTATACGTACAGTGCATCATAAATCGTCGTAAATACCTCAACAACAAAAGCGAGATTGTATTAAACAACCTCGCCGTCTGGCGTAGAGAGTGTGACCGGAGGATTAAACGTGCTCAAGGCTAAAAAGCCGAAGCCAAAGAAATGCCCGATATGCAAAACCAAATTCACTCCCGATAGACCCCTTCAAATAGTTTGCTCACCGCTCTGCGCTAACAAATACCAAAAACAACAGAAAGAGAATCAGCAAAAACAAGCTGAGGATGAATCTCGTCGTAATTGGAGAAAACGCAAGGCAGATGCAAAGCCGTTGTCTCACTGGAAAAACATGACTCAGCGAGTATTCAACGACTACATCAGGGCTAGGGATAGAGGGAATGGATGCATTAGCTGTGGAATTAAGAACGCAGTCAGTTTCCACGCTGGACATTTCAGGACAACGAAAGCGGCATCTCAACTCAGATTTAACGAAGACAACGTACACCTTCAATGTTCTGCCTGTAACGTCCACAAATCCGGTGACATAGGTCCATACAGACTCAACCTGATAAAGAAAATCGGGCTTGAGCGAGTCATGGCGCTCGAAAGTAACAATGAAGAACACCGATACACCAGAGAAGAATTGGACGGCATCAGGGCGCTATACAGAAAGAAATTGAGGGATATCGAAAAGCAACATTTGGAGGCGGCGTGAGAAAAATTATTTATCCATGTGACACTGCGGCAATTTTCAATGATGTGGTTTTCGTGACCAGGCCAAGCAGTGCAGAAGATTTAATGGAGGAATGTGATAAAGCTGAAACCTTTTTCCTGAACTTCTTTCCATATGCCACCCATGAAAACGTATTCGATGACATTCGCTATAGCTTAGGCGGCCTATACCTGAACTCGTTAAAAGTCTACAGGGAGTCAGCGTGATCAAACCAGAACACAACAAGCAGGCGGCTAGCATCATTAGCACCGTGTTAATGATGCCTAGCTTACGATTCCTACGTCGATCGCTTCGGGCTCTTTATTGCTACGCATTGATACAGGGCGATCGCTACTTAGCTTTGGTAGATAAGGGGAAGCTATGAATGCTGAAATCCGAACCATACCCGACATGCTAGTCGATACATACGGCAATCAGAGCGAGCTAGCGCGACGCCTACACATCAACAGAGAAACCATATCTAAATACCTAAACGACAAAGAGGCCAAGCACCACGCAATAGTAAACGGTGTATTCATGACAGCTCGCGGTGATATTGGGAAGAACAGGTGGGGCAAGCGATGAATATCGAAAGCACAGTTAAGTTCCATTCACCGAAATCTACTCAGATCAGCGATTCCCCTCGCGCAACAGCATCAGACGCTTTAACCAACACTGATGTCATGTGCGCTTTGGGGATGGTGCAGAGTAGAGCACCACTCGGATTTGCTGCCTTCAACGGGAAAATGAACATCAGCGAAAACGATAAAAAACGCTCGGTACAGTTACTCACTCAATACGGACTCAAGCACTGCGATAAGGTTGCCGCCTTACGCAAGCTTGATATGAATATTAAGGTGAAGGTTGTGCAAACGCTCGCAAAGTTTGCATACAAAGACTATTGCCGTTCTGCCGCCGGCACCGAACAGTGCGAATGCTGCAAAGGCGCAGGTGTTATCAGAGCTAAGGCCATGGTTATGAAGCACGCTGGATGCGGAAAGACACCTCCGAAGTATGCGGAGGAGGTTACCCATACGATGTGCCCGAAGTGTAACGGGAAAGGCGAAGTATCCGTGGCATGTTGTAAATGCAATGGACGCGGTGAAGCCGTTAATCGCGAAGAGACGGAGCGGCAGGGTGTGCCAGTGAAACATACCTGTAAGCAATGCTCAGGCCGTGGCTATGAACGCATCCCAACCACAAAAGCATTCAGAGCAGTATCAGTGCTTGCGCTAACACTAACCCTTGATGTGTGGAAGCGTGGAGCAAAGCCCTTTTATGAAGAGCTAATTTCCCACATCGAAAAGGAGGAAAGTTTTGCTGATAGCCAACTCAAGAAAGTTACGAGCAGAATTACAGAAAGTTGAAATCCGACAACGATTGCTACTTGCAAAATGCACTAAACTAGAATAATCTAGCTCTAACACTAGAAATCCGTGAAGATGTTTAACGTGATTTCAAGAAAGGCTGGCTTAATCGCTGGCCTTTTTAGTTTTCAGCACATCACTCAGCGAAGAAGGGTAAACCGGAGCGTTTGGTGTGCTGCACAACTGCATGAGTATTGATTCGATAACCTCCAGGGCTCAACGACGTGGTGCTTGGCAGTGCTCATGACAGTTGTGGATATACCGAAACACAGGTGCAAGATATGGTGTGATGCCGAAAGGCTGGGACAGACCTGCATCCACAGCAACACATTTTCAAGCCTCGCCATTGTGCGGGGCTTTTTCATTCTGGTGAGGAAGTACATAAGGCATGTGCGGTCGGCTGTTAACCGAATGGTATAGGGTTCGAATCCCTAACTCACCGCCAATTCTAATTTAGCGTCATCCAAAACCAACCAACCGCACTCACACATCCTCTAGATTGGCATGGATACGGGTGACGCTATTCCCTAATTAATTACACAGCGCCTAACCCTACGGGGAGGTGAGATGATGCTACGTATGGACAAAATCACAACAGGTATTTCCTACGGAGCGTCAGGCGGTAGCGCCTTATTCTGGCTTAAACAACTCCTTGATGGCTTCTCACCTGAACAGTGGGCAGCGTTTGGCGTTCTTGGAAGCCTGCTATTTGGCCTCCTGACGTTTCTAACGAATCTCTACTTCAAGGTAAAAGAAGACAGGCGCAAAGCCTCAAGGGGTGAGTAATGAATCCATCCCTGAGAAATAAAATCGCCTCGGCTATCGGTGGCGGTGCCATTGCAATCGCAACGGTAATGCTAAGCGGTAACGGTGGTTTAGAGGGGCGGGAGTACGTTCCCTACAAAGATGTGGTCGGAATCATTACAGTCTGCGATGGGCATACCGGTAATGACATCATACTCAACAAGCGATATTCAGATGCAGAGTGTGATGCGCTGACCAAGGCCGACTTAGAGCGGATCGCAAAACAGGTCAATCCGAGCATAAAAGTTAAAACCACAGAAACGCAGCTCGCCGCCATCTACTCATTCTCATATAACGTTGGGGCCAACGCCTTCATCAAGTCCACAATGCTTAAAAAGCTCAACGCCGGTGACTATGCCGGAGCATGTGATGAGCTCAAACGCTGGGTATATGCCGGTGGCAAGAAGTGGAAAGGCTTGATGAATCGACGCGACGTTGAATATGAGGTTTGCACCTGGAGTCAGAGATGAGCAAGTTAACCACCGCGTTACTTTCTATCATCATCGCTCTACTAGTTGGCATGTGGTACACGACAAGTCAGATGCAGTCGCTAAATACCAAACTGAAAGAAATCACTCAGGTAGCCAATCAGCAGAAAGCAGACCTCGAAAACATCCAGCGTCAGCGAGTACATGCCGCCGAGCTCGATATCAAAGTCACTCAGGAACTAGCCAATGCAAAAAGTGAAATTGAGCGTCTGCGTACTGACCTTGGTAACGGCACTAAGCGGCTGCGCATCGCGGCCAGTTGTCCAAAGTTGCCCGAAGCCACCGCCGCCACCGGCAAGCCTGATGCAACCAGCCCCCGACTTAATGACTCCGTTGAACGGGATTATCTCAGTCTCGTCGAGCGAATCAGACAATCCGAAACAATGATTAACGGGTTACAGAGTTACATCCGCACCCAGTGCCAATAGAGCCTCACTTCGGTGGGGCTTTTTTACATCTGCATTTCACCGCGCTTTCTCCGCGCAATAAAAAACCAAGAGCCTTTCGGGGTAGAGCTTGAGATAGGGCAGTGGTTATCGCTGACCGCTCTTGGGCTGCCTACATCTGGAGAACAGGCTCTATCACCAAAAGGTAAAAGCGATATGAAAGAGTTGATCTCAGTAGAAAAGGAAATCTCCATGAGTAGCTTGGATTTCCTGAATAACATCATCAATCCATCGCGAGTTGAGGCGGGCGAGAATCCGGTTCGTCCGGCTGACTTCCACGCTCGCGTAAATGATGAAATCGACGAAGAATTAAACTACGAAAATTTCGTAGTTGGTAAGACTGGGCACAAAACTCACTACACCATGCTGAACATGGATCAGATGACGTTAGTTGGTATGCGTGAGTCTAAGGCGGTTCGTCGTTCTGTTCTGGCTAAGTTAAAGGTTATGCATAGCCCTTCAATACCGCAGACCTTGCCGGAGGCATTGCGCTTAGCTGCTGATCTTGCAGAGCAGAAGGCAGAGTTAGAAAGCAAGCTGGCTATCGCTGCACCCAAAGCAGAATTTGTTGATCAGTACGTCGAAGCATCCGGCTTGATGGGATTCAGAGAGACAGCAAAACTACTGAAGATAAAAGAAAACGATTTCCGTCTATTCCTGATTGATAACGGGATCATGTACAAGCTTGCTGGAAAGCTAACGCCATACTCACAGCACCTAGATGCAGGCCGATTCGCTGTTAAGACAGGCGAGAACCAGCACAACGGCCACGCATTCACTCAAGTTAAGTTCACACCCAAAGGCATTCAGTGGATAGCTGGGCTTTGGGCTTCATCTCAACTAATTAACCAAGCGGCCTGATAGGGACAATCATCATGAAAACAGTTATCGCATACACAGTTTCACTCCTACTTCTAATTTCCATGTTAGCAGGTGTCTTCTATCAGATTGAAGGGCTTGTCACTCTCGCTGTCGCTATCAACTGGATGCTCTGCATGCTCTCCATTCCCATTGCGGTAATTATCGTAGTGGCGAGTGCCATGTATGAGAAATCGAGCGAAGAAAACAAGGTTAAGCTTGCAAAGCTTCTAGTGGATGCCGCAAAGAAAAAAACAGGGATTGCTCGCTTTATTGGCTGGGTGACTTTCATTGCAATGACATGTTTATACGCTTGGTCTGGATGGATAGTGACAGCCATTGTTTATGTGATGGCATCACTCATCATTAAGTTCGCTAGCTCGTTCGCAAGAGATGAAGTGGTGAAACATAACCTCGCATAGCCACTACAAAGCGTCTCAAGTAGGCGCTTGATAATGTCACTGCTACAGGGGTGATCCGATCTTGCTGACGGGTAAGCCGTAAGTCAGTTAGCACCTCCGTGAAGCGGGGCGAGTCTGGCGAATCAACTATTAACAAGTTGGCAAAGGGCCTCTTCAGCTTCAGATAGAGAGAAGTTAGGTATGAAATTACCTTGATATAGCTCACCAGTGCGAGATATGCGCCATACTCCTCGGCGTTCAGCATCCGATGAAAGTTCATCTCCTGCATCCAAATCGACCGCAATACCAATCACATGTAAGCAATAAAAATTACCGCGCTTAACGATGAGCACGAACTGAGGGCTGGTTTGCATCCTTACTTTCTTAACGATAACGGCTTTCATGGTGACTCCATAGCTACAACGGCGATAGTTATACCCTGTGACTATGAAGAAGCAATGGAAAACATCTGAAAATTAAATTGCGTAGGGTTGTCGCAGCATCTCTGTTAAGAGTGGCAATGCTGCGAATACAAAATCCTGTCAATAGATAATTATATAGAGCCCAGCAGAGTTTTATATAGATATAACAACCCTCATGTCTCGGGTTTCCCCGGTGATGTATTTAAATTTGTAGAGGATTATTCCATATGCCTACTAAATGTATGTCAGTTGGCGGGTACCCGGTAAGCGTAGCGACACCAGAAGATGTGGATGGTGAGGCGTATGTGCTCCCGCCCGCAACCACAACCGCTATTGGTGGTGTAAAGAAAATGGCAAATCAGGCTGATACAACGGCAACCGATGTGGCGGGGCTGGTTACTGACTTCAACGCATTGCTCGCCAAGCTTAAAGCAGCCGGGATGATGTGATGGGAAGAGTAATTCGCATGAGCGCGTCTGTGCTGTTAAAGGATTCAGACGAATGGGTCGATCTTGGGCTGTGTTACCCGGAGAAAACAGTTGAAGAGTATGGATTTGTTCAGTTTCACCTAACCGGAGGAACTGTCGAATACTTTAAAACTGACACAGTGCTTCGTTTTAGGCTGAAAGAGAAAGAATAAATGGCAAAGCTCACTGACAAGCAAGAGCTGTTTGCCCGTGAGTTCATAAAAGACCTCAACGCCACTCAGGCGGCCATCAGGGCGGGTTACAGCGAGAGGTCATCGCGCAACCAAGGCGCAAGGATGATGGCAAATGATGACATCTTGCAAAGGATTGCAGAATTGAAATCAGACAGGTCTGAGCGCACGCAGATTGATGCTGATTACGTGCTACGGCAGGCTGTGAAACTTCATGAGCGTTGCATGCAGGAAGTTGAGCCAATCACCGACCGTCGTGGTGAAGAAATTAAAGATGAGCAGGGTAAGACGATATTCGGATTTGACGCGAAGGGCGCAGTTGCTGCACTCAAGCTGATAGGCGAGCACGTTACTGTTCAGGCGTTCAAGCAGCAAACCATCAACGAGCACGTCGGAAAGGATGGCAACCCGATTCAAGTGGTGAATTACACGCCAGCCGACTACGAAGAAGCGGCAAAGCATCTTGAGGGCAAACTAACCGGACTGGACTGATATGAGCGAAATCATCGAATGGGAAGATTTGACATTTCCTGAGCGTGTTGTGCTTAAGTCAAAATCCACAAAGTCATTCCTGAACCATACGAGAATATGGTTCGAAATTATCCAGGGTGATCGGCTACTAGTTAACTGGCACCATCGGCTGATGGCCTCGAAAATTGATGATCTAATTTACCGGCGCTTAGAGCCAGGTAACTTGATTATCAATGTTCCTCCTGGCGGGACAAAAACAGAGTTCTTCTCAATTCACCTTCCGTCGTATGTCAACGCACTGGTGCAGGAAGGGAGATTAAAACGTTTCCGTAATCTGAACATCTCGTTTGCTGACACACTAGTTAAACGCAACTCGCGCCGAACCAGAGACATCATTGCAAGTCGAGAATATCAAGAGTTCTGGCCTTGCTCATTCGGCGTGAACCAAGCGGAGGAGTGGGAGATAAAAGACGATCGCGGTCGCTCAATCGGGCAGACAGTGTCCCGCTCCAGTAACGGGCAGATAACCGGCGGCCGTGGTGGCTACTTCGGGCCTGAGTTCTCCGGCATGGTTATGCTGGACGACTACAACAAACCAGTTGATATGCTGAGTGAGTCACGCAGGAACAGCGCCAACACGCTGCTGGTGAATACCATCCGATCACGCCGTGGTGATAAGTCCAAAGAACATCCAACACCGTTTGTGAGCATTCAGCAACGATTACACACTGATGATGCTACCGGCTTCATGCTGGGTGGTGGCATGGGTGTTAAATTTCATCACGTCGCAATCCCGGCGATGATTGATGAGAAATACATTCAGTCTCTCGCTGAGCCTTGGCGCTCGCTGTGCTGGGAGACTGTCAAAGACACTGATTATGTCGAAGTGTCCGGTACCCGCTATTGGTCGTACTGGCCTCAGATGGAAGATGTGAACGACCTCCTGCAATTATGGGAGAAAGACCGTTACACCTTCCTGTCTCAGTATCAGCAAAACCCAATGGCGCTGACCGGCGGCATTATCGACACCGGATGGTTCCAGACCTATACCACGCTTCCTAAACTGACTCACCGCGCCGTTTACGTTGATACCAACAGCGGAAAGGTAGAGGACTGGCTGGACTATACCGTATTCACTTTGGTGGGTATGGGGGTAGACGGAAACCTCTACATCATCGATGTGGTGCGTGGTCGTTGGGACCCGGAAGACCTGCTGAAGAAAGCCGAAGAGGTCTGGGAGAAATGGCGAATGCAAGGTTCGATGCGAATCATGCCAATGCGTCATATGGCTATCGAAGAGAAACAGGCCGGACAAGGGCTGATCACCACTCTTAAGAAGCGCAGCGCAACACCCGGTCAGATTGCAATTCCAGTGAAAGAAATCCCTCGAGGCGCTGGCCAGAACAAACTGGTTCGCTGTCTCAACGTCATCCCTCAGATTAAAACCGGCAAAGTCTACGTTCCAGCAACGCACACGCAAGATGGTGCTGCGATTATGCACACCTATTACGAGGATGGAACCATCGCCGGCACGACATCTTGGGTGCTTACTGCAATGACCGAATGCGCAGCGTTCTCAGCCGATGACAGTCACGACAATGACGACATCCTTGATACATGGATGGACGCCATCGATGACAACCTTATTTCCGGTCGCCAGCCAATGGTAATCGACCCAAGTCAACTCAGGAGAATTTAAGTGCGGTGGAAATGGTGGAAGAAAGAAATCGCCGCGCCTGAGCCGGTGAAAGAGCCTGAAAAGGCTGAGATGAAAATCAAACTAGAGGCGGTAGCAGATATTCAGGCTAAACCGCCTCGCGAGTTTCAGCAGTACAAGCCACCAAAAGGAGTTATCCCAGATAATATCGAGAAAAGCGTTCTAGCTATGGACTCAACTCCATACGCAACGCTGAACGACGCGTACACAGGATACACCTACGGCTACCCTGATAGCTTCCCCGGCTATCCATATCTGGCGACTCTGGCGCAGAAACCGGAATACCGGAAAATGGTCGGCACCATCGCCGAAGAGATGACCCGCAAGTGGATCAAGCTGAAAACAGTCGGCGATGAGGATAAATCAGACCGAGTTAAGCAGCTCTACGACGCGCTAGACCGGTTCAATGTTCGTGACCGATTCCGTGAGGCGGCTGAGCATGACGGCTACTTTGGTGGCGGTCAGATTTATATCGACGTTCAATCCGCTAAAGGGGTTTCTGCATGGACTGATTCAGTAGAACTTCAGTCAAAACTCTTCCTGTCAGACAAAAAGATTAAGAAAGGCAGCCTAAAAGGCTTCACTGTAATTGAGCCAGTCTGGACCTATCCCGGCGTGTACAACACGGCCAATCCGATGAGCCCTGACTTTTACAAGCCTACAGAATGGTTTGTTATGGCTAAGACGGTTAATTCGAGCCGTATGTTGGACTTCGTATCGCGAGAGGTTCCTGACCTGCTCAAGGCGGCCTACAACTTCCGTGGGTTGAGCTTAACGCAGATTGCCGAGCCGTACGTGAATAACTGGCTGCGCACCCGAGACAGTGTCAGCGACATGATCCACTCGTTCAGTATCCCGGTCATCGGAACGGACATGAGCGCCATCCTGCAGGGTGGCGGGGCTGAAAATCTTATATATCGACTGTCAATGTTCAATCAGTGCAGAGACAACCGAGGGGCATTCGCCAAAAACAACTACTCAGAGACTCCAGAGACTGTGGAGTTTGTAAACGCACCCCTTGGTACTCTGGATGCGCTACAGGCTCAGGCACAAGAGCAGATGGCGGCAGTATCAAGCATCCCTCTGATTAAGCTCCTAGGCATATCACCCGCCGGGCTTAACGCTTCGTCAGATGGTGAGATTCGCGTCTTCTACGACTACATCCACGCTCTGCAGCAGTCTATGTTCAAGGATAACCTGAAGCGCGTTCTGGACATCATTCAGCTATCCGAGTTTGGCGACATCGACCCTGAAATCTACTTCGAGTTCGAGCCCCTCTACGAGATGAGCACGAAGGAGAAAGCGGAGATTCGGAAAATTGATGCTGATACCGATGCGGTTTATACGACGATCGGAGCGCTATCGAACAACGAGGTGCGCGAGAAGATTGCTGAAGACCCTGAATCACCATATCACTCACTGGACCTAAGCGATGACATCGACCTCGAAGAAGACGAAGAAGACGAAGAAGATGAAGAAGATGAAGAAGATGATTCAACTGTGACAGCAAATGATGAGATGAAAGGTAATGGATATGCCAGCGTGAAGCCTAGCGCCGAAATGGCATCTGCCATCTACTCACACCTTGAATCATTGGGCATAAAGGATGCAATTAATCCTGATGATATGCATGTGACTCTTATGTACTCGCGCAACAAGCCCATCCTGGTTAATTCTGAGCCGGAAAGAATGTACGAGGCGGACATCAATGGTGATATTGAGATAATGGGTAAAGCGCCATGGAGAGCCCTAGTTTTGCACCTTGAAAGCCCAGACCTGCAAAAAAGATTCTCTGAGTTGAAAGCATCTGGAGCAGAGCACTCCTATCCTGATTACCGGGCCCACCTTTCTCTAAAGTACGACCCAGAAGAAGGTGATTTGCAGAAGCTGAAAGATAACCCGATCCCCCTCCAAGTAATTTACCTCGAGGGTGAAAGGTTCAAGCCAATTAAGGAATGACAAATGGCCGGAAAGGAGAAGGTTAAAACTATCCGGCCAGTCAGGCCTAACGCAGGTGTTGAGGCGTGGTATCGACGCCAGCTCGATAAGCAGATACGGGAGATGCAGAAGTCCGTTGTGTACTGGCTAACCGCAAACTACAAAGCGAGCGGCGCAGCGGTAGCAATGGACGCATCTCCGGCTGTGTTTATGCGTGACGCGATGAAGAAACTGGCTAAGCGATGGACTAAGTCATTCGACAACATTGCGCAGAAGCTTTCTGACCGGTTCGCTAGCGATGTCATGAAGAACTCTGATGTGTCACTGCATAACGCGCTCGACACCGCAGGCTTCACGGTTGAGTTCAAGATGACCGCGCCGATGAACAACGCAATTCAGGCCACCATCGCCGAAAACGTCGGACTGATACGCTCCATCCCGGAGAAGTATTTCACCGAAGTCGAAGGTCTGGTGATGCGATCTGTGGCTCGCGGTCGTGATTTGTCATACCTCACCGATGAATTGCAAAAGCGATACGGCATCACCCGAAGACGTGCAGCCTTCATCGCGATGGACCAAAACAATAAAGCCACCTCTGTGATGCAGGCAGCACGCCAGCAATCATTAGGAATTGTCGAGGGGGAGTGGGAGCACTCTGGCGCTGGAAAACATCCCCGCCCATCGCACGTTAAGGCAGGAAAAGAGAAGCGCCGATTCCGCCTTGATAAAGGTTGCCTTATTGATGGGAAGTACATCCTCCCCGGAGAAGAACCTGGCTGCAAATGCGGGTGGCGTGCAGTAATCCCCGGCCTTAGCTAAACGGAATCATTATGAACCAAACTGAACGGTTGGCATTTGACCGCGCATCCGTGCGCACCTTTGATGGCAACGGCAGGCTTCAGGTAAAGGTCAGCAACATCAGCAAGGCGAACGTCTGCCCCTACTTTGGGCGAGAGATTCCCGGCGCTGATAAATTAGGGCTGGACCCCGAGAAGATTTACTACCTCTGGCGACATCCTGACGAACTGAAGAAAGCCGTAGCGACATTCAACAACATCCCACTCCTTTCAATCCATACCCCTGACTTCCCCGGTGACCCACCTCGCGAATATCGCGTAGGGGTTACTCACTCGAACGCTGACTTTGACGGAACATATCTCACTAACGGCCTATCCGTGTGGGACAACTCCGCTATCGCCGGTATCGAGACGGAAGAGCAGGAAGAATTGTCTTCGTCGTACCAATACGTCGCTGACATGACCCCCGGCACGACACCAAATGGTGAAGTCTATGACGGCATCATGCGGGAAATTATCGGGAACCACGTAGCGTTGGTCGAAACAGGCCGCGCAGGAAGCGACGTATTGGTCGCAGATTCACTACCACCGGAGTTAAAGCACATGAGCAAACGCAAAGCTGCGGCTATTCGCGCCACGCTGAAGCCATTACTGGCAGCAGACGCGGATCTGGAAGCAGAAGTTCGCAAAGCACTTCTGGCTCTCGATGAAGCCGAAAAAGAAGACGAGAAAGACAAAAAGACGGCTGATGACGAGGACGACGAAGAGGACGATAAGAAAAAGAAAACCGCTGACGATGAAGATGACGAAGACGACAGCGACGACAAAAAGAAAAAGACCGCTGATGACGAAGACGATGAAGACGATGACAAGAAAGACGACAAAGTCTCCAAAACGGCTATGGACTCTGCGATCCGCTTAGCAGCTGACAGCTCAACCAAAAAGGCCGCTCAGAACTTCCGCGAAATCCGCGAAGCTGAACAGGCCGTGCGTCCACTGATTGGTGATGTTGTTGCGATGGACTCTGCATCTGACGTTTACCGCACCGCGCTTGAGCAGTCAGGCGTTGACACCAAAGGCGTCCACCCGTCCGCGTTCCCGTCACTGGTGAAAATGGCGATCAGCCAGAAAGAAAGCACACGTCCTGCCTCTTTGGCTCAGGATTCCGCATCAATTAGCGAGTTCGAGAGCGCATACCCGACCGCTAGCAAACTGAAGCGAGGTTTCTAATATGTCAGGTTTTCAGAAGGCAATTAATCAGTACCCAGCCCCGGGCGTCGAAGGTGGCTTTGCGAGCACCAACCCGCACGCAACATATCTCGCAGGGGAAGCGGCTCTAGTAGCTGGCACCGGCGGCCTAACCGTAGGTCGTTTCGCATGGGACGTAAACGGCAAAGCGACTAACGCAGGCTCTGGTGCGCCATCAGGCTTTGTTCTTCGTGATGGGCAGGCGTCAATCACCGCATGGCTTGGTGAAGCGTCCATGCTGATTCAACCGGGGCGCGAAGTCACTCTGGTGACTGCCGGTGATTTCTGGGCTCGCACTTCTACCGCAGCAACTCGCGGACAGAAAATCTTCGCATCGCTGACAACCGGACAAGTACAAACCGGTGCAGCTGGCGCAACCATTTCCGGTTACGTCGAAACCGTATTCTCTGCTGGCAGCGCTTGTGACGCTAACGAGCTTGTCAAAATCAGCACTTGGAGCAAGTAATGAGCGAATTTCAGAAGCACTACTCAGCCGCAAGCGGCAAATACGGCATCATCCTGCCGGGCGCACGTGAATACCTGAAGCCTGACTTCGCCCAGAACTACCAATTGGCGATGGATGCGCAACCAACCATGGTTACCGCAAACAACGCAGGTATCCCGGCGTACTTCACAAACTACGTTGACCCTGAGCTGATCCGCGTTCTGGTAACCCCGATGAAGGCGGCAGAAATTATCGGCGAAACCAAAAAAGGCGACTGGACCACACTGAGCTCTCAGTTCCCGATCGTCGAATCAACCGGTGAGACCAGCTCTTACGGTGACTTCAACAACAACGGCATGACCTCAGCAAACGTGAACTGGGTTGCGCGTCAGTCCTACCACTACCAGACCCATACCCGCTGGGGTGAGCGTGAACTGGATATGTACGGCGCAGCGCGTATTGGTTACGCCGCGGAGCTGAACGTAGCGTCTGCTCTGGTTCTGAATAAGTTCCAGAACAAATCCTACTTCTTCGGTATCGCTGGTCTGGCTAACTATGGCCTGCTAAACGACCCGTCTCTGTCTGCACCGGTTACCCCGGGTGCAACTGGTACCGGCGGCGCAATCACTTGGGCAAGCAAAGACGGTCAAGCAGTATACGACGACATCGCTGGCAAGCTGTACGCACAGCTGGTTTCTCAGACCAAAGGCCTGATCGAGCGTACCGACTCTATGACGCTGGCAATGTCGCCAACTGCTGAAGTCAACCTGACCAAGACCAACATGTACAACGTGAACGTGTCGGACCTGCTGAAGAAAAACTTCCCTAATCTACGAGTAGAAACAGCGGTGGAGTACTCCACTGACGCGGGCGAGATGGTTCAGCTGATCGCCGACCGTTTGGGTGAGCAGGACACCGCTTACGCAGCGTTCACTGAGAAGATGCGCGCCCACGCAGTTGTGGTCGAAGAGTCTTCATGGAAACAGAAAAAATCCGGCGGTACTTGGGGGGCGATCATTCGCCAGCCACTGGGTATTGCTTCAATGCTAGGAGTGTAATTGATGTCCGAGAAAATCGTAGTGGGATGCAAACTCCCGAATGGTCTGGTGGTTGAAATGGGTGGCTATGCAGTCACCCTGAACGGTTCTAATTCAGCAATTGTTGTTGGCGGTTACGGTCTGACCGAGGGCGTCGATAAAGACGCCTTTGATAAATGGTTGGAGGTACACAAAGACCAGCCATACGTGAAGAAAGAATTGGTGTTTGCTCAGTCCAAGTCGTCGAGCGCACAGGCTAAGGCTGTAGAGAACGAAGAGGTTAACTCTGGCCTCGAAGGTCTTCCGCAAGACAAGCCAGCACCGGGCATTGAGAAAGACAAAGAGGCCATGAAGGCTAAGGGGTAATCATGGCGATCGTTGTCTTTGACATTAACGCATTTCGTGAGCGTTACCCGGAGTTCAACGCCGTAAGTGACTCGCTGCTGAATGCGTATTTTGTCGAGGCAACGGTCTACCTGAATAACACCGATTGCAGCCCGGTTGTTGACCCGACGATTCGCTCCGTCTACCTGAACATGCTGGTAGCTCACCTTGCTGCGCTAAATTCTGGCGCGGGAGGTCAGGCACCATCTGGACTGGTAGGACGCATTGCCAGTGCGTCAGAGGGTTCTGTTTCGGTATCCACGGGTGATGTGCCTACAAGCTCATCTTCATGGTGGTATCTGCAGACTCCTTATGGTGCAGCATACTGGCAAGCTACTGCGGCCTATCGAACCATTCAGTATGTTCCAGGTGCGTCTCCTTCGTTTTACCCGTCGCACTATTACCGCAGACCAGTTACCCGGAGATAGTTATGGCTACGCTCAGTGGTGGTGATGAACTGCAAAAACGACTGGCGGAGATTGCCGCTAATCTTGGAGAAGGGAAAACCTTGAGAGTTGGTTTTCTAGAGGGTGCAACATACCCTGATGGGAAGTCCGTTCCCATGATTGCGGCGGCCAACGAATTCGGCGACCCAGCAATGAACAGGCCTCCTAGACCGTTTTTCAGGAACATGATCGCCGACAAATCACCGGAATGGCCAGAAGACCTAGTGAAGATTGCAGAAGCCACCGGCTACGAAGCTGAAACAATGCTTGGGCTGATGGGAGAGCACATCAAGGGTCAGTTACAGGGCTCTATCAGAGACCTGATGGAACCAGCGCTTTCGCCAGTCACAATTGCCAAAAAGGGATTCTCAAAGCCGCTGATTGAAACCTCTCACATGCTAAATAGCGTCGATTATGACATTAAGGATGGCGTATGAACCTGAGAGGCATAGCTAACAGAGCTACCAACACAATCAACCCGAACGTGCCGGGAGTGTTTCAGGTTAACACTGGATTCACCACGCTACCCGGAGGAAAGAGAGCACCTTCGTACAACAGCGTCGATGTGATCGTGCAGCTTCAGGAACTCTCATCTACAGACCTGCGGCAAGTGGATTCCGTCAACATTCAGGGGATTCTGCGAAGCGCCTATCTGAACGGCAATTTCAACGGTGTGAATCGGCCTGAACAAAAAGGCGGAGACATCCTGATGATTGGCGAAGAGAAATGGCTGGTCGTTAAGGTGCCAGAGCTCTGGCCTGACTGGTGTCGGGTAATCATTAACCTTCAGAGGTCAACATAATGGTAACCCTCGATATAAAAGAGATTGACCTGCTTGTGCCGCTGCAGGCGTTCCTGATGGAAATAACCGGACTCACTATTGACGACGTGCTGGACGGGCAGCAGAACCTAACACCAATGCCACTTGGCGACTTCATCGTGATGACTCCAATGAAACAGATTGGACTGTCTACAAACCGCGTGAAGTATGTCGATAACGGCGTATATGGAGACGGATTGCAGAAGAACCAGCGCAGTACGCAATGGCCCTGTCAGATTGACTGTTACGGCGATAACGCAGCGGATAACGCAGCGGTGATTGGGACACTTATCCGGTCAGATTTCGCTTGCGAATGGTTCCGACAGAATGGCAGCACATTATCCCCTCTTTACTGCTCAGACCCTCATCAGACCACGATGATTAACGGCGAGCAACAATACGAAAGCCGCTGGACGCTGGACTTCATCGGGCAATACAACCCGACTGTATCCACGCGACAGGACTTTATGGACAGCATCACCGTCGGCGTAATTGCCGCAGATTTAAAATACCCACCGGAGAGTGCATAAATGGCAATCCCATTACGCAAAGATATCCAGATTAACCCTGGCGTTTTGCCTGCGGGCGGTTCAGCGCTTGATCTGAATGGCCTTATCCTTACCGACAGCGGTTATGCTCCGGTAGGTACAGTAATTTCGTTTACCACAAAGGAAGATGTCGCGTTGTACTTTGGCAGTGCATCTCCTGAATTCAGTATGGCTGAAGTGTATTTTCAGGGTTATGACAATTCGACCAAAACCCCTGGTGCATTGTTGTTTGCCAGATTCAACCCTGACCCGGCGGCGGCATGGCTTCGCTCTGGATCAATGTCCGCTGTTACGCTAGACCAGCTCAAACTACTGAGTGGCGTTCTTACCCTGTCAGTTGACGGTACATCGCATACTTCCGCAAGTATCGACCTGAGCACCGCAACGAGCTTTGCACAGGCCGCAGACCTGATTGAAACGGGTATCGGCTCCAGCGTTACCGTTGAGTTCGACACCACACAGAAGCGTTTCATCATCACATCTGCAACAGCAGGCGATGCCAGCACCATTACTTACGCCACCGGCACATTGTCAGCAGGGCTGAAGCTGACTGCTACTACCGGCGCGTCCCTGTCACAGGGTGCTGATGCTGCGGTGGTGACCGATGCAATGCAGGCTGTACTGGATGCATCTCAGAACTGGGCAATCTTCACCACCTCGTTCACTCCGGATGAAGAACAGGCGCTGGCGTTCTCAGCATGGGTTAACGGGCAGAACTATCGCTTTGGCTACGTGCCATTCACCCTTGAAGAGTCTGCTCTAGTGTCTGGTTCAGCGGACACCCTGACATATAAAATAATTACCACATACGACTACTCGAACGTTATTCCGGTATACGGTGACCAAAGTCATGCGGCCAGTGTTCTCGGATACTCAGCCTCTCTCGACTTTGACCGTCAGGAAGGCCGAGTTCCGTTTAAGTTCCGCTCTCTGGGTGGACTGCTGCCGGAAGTTACCACGTCAGCGAACTACGATGCTCTGATCGCCAATGGTTACAACTTCTACGGCGCGTACACGGCTAACAACTATGACACGCGATACTGGGCCGATGGCACCGTAACTGGTGACTTCAAATGGTTCGACTCCTTCTGCTTCCAGATTTGGCTGAACGCCAACCTGATGCAGGATGCGATCGAGCTGTTCCAGTCTAACCGCAGCATTCCGTACAACGCGCGCGGCAAGGCAATCATCGAGGCTTCATTCGCTGACACCCTGAATCAGGGCATCACGTTTGGCGGCATCCGTACAGGCGTTAACCTTTCAAGCTCTCAGATCTCGGAGATTCAGAACGCAGTCGGCGCGGATATCTCTCCATCGCTGATTGCGAAAGGCTACTACCTATATATCGCCGACGCTACGCCTACCCAGCGTCAGGAGCGCACAAGTCCAAGTATGACCCTCTGGTACTGCGACGGCGGTTGCGTGCAGAAAATCACTCTCGCCAGCATTGAGGTGCAATAAATGTCGAACACTATTACAAGCGCTGATGCAATCTTTGCCCTCACCGTTACCAACCTTTTCCCAAGCGCCCAAACTCTTGAGGGCTACGCTGCTGACGCGATGTTTGCGCTTGGAGATACAGAGATGGCTGTGGGGGTTCGTGGTGCCGACGGTAAACTTTCTGGTGGGTTTGTGTTTGGTGAGTATCTCCAGACGATCACCATCATGCCAGACAGTCCATCTCGGGACATGTTCGAGACGTGGCAGTTAACGTCGCTAACGTCAAAAGCAATCTTCCGCTGCAACGCGACAATCATTCTCCCGGCAATCAGCCGTAAATTCACGCTCACAAACGGAATCTTGCAGCGCGTTAAGGCCATCCCAGATGCGCAGCGCGTACTTCAGGCAATGACATTCCAAATCAACTGGGAAACAGTAGTGGGCGAAGCGTACAACGCATAAGGGATCACATGGCACGTAAAGAGATTTATTACACCGTCGAGGACAAAGGCCGCGATCAGGGAAAGGTGTTCTTCATTCGCGAAATGGCTGCTTCACAGGCTGAATGGTGGGCTATCCGCGCAGGTCTGGCGATGGCTAAGAACGGCGTTAATCTTCCGGATAATTTTTCAGATATGGGCATGGCAGGCATGGCGAAAGTCGGCCTCGAAATGGTGGCTCAGATTTCTGCAGACGAAGCGCGGCCTTTGCTGGATGAGCTGATGAAGTGCATTCAGTTTGTACCAGACCCAACCAATCAGAACATTAAACGCGGACTAATCGATGACGACACCGAAGAGGTGGTGACTCGACTTAAGTTGCGCAGTGAGGTGTTTAAGCTTCACGTCGATTTTTTCGCCACCGTCGCAGGTTAGACATTCCGCCAGTAATGGGGAGTGATGTTGCCGGACTGGTGAATTACGAAAACGTGCCAAGCACGATCGCAACCATCGTCTCCTCAAAGCTTGCGACCCTTTGTGAACTGGACACAGTCTACGGAACAGAGGATTTGTGGCGTTTGCTGGAAATTAACACCGTGGATAATTACAACCAGATGGTCATCAACAGGGCGCAGGAGAGTGGCTGATGGCGACGATTATTGATTCACTGGTCGTTACCCTCGGCCTTGACCCATCCGGATTTAAAAAAGGTCAGGATGAGGTTAAGAAGGGCCTTAACGATACCAGAAAGAACGCGGACCAGACCGCAAAAGATATGGAGGCTGCCGGTAAAAGGGCGGCCTCTTTCTTTGGGTCAATTCGCACTGAGTTGCTGGCGCTTGTAGGTGTCACTCTATCAGCGCAGGGCATTAAGACGTTCATCACATCCATGACATCGGATCTGATGCGTCTTGGCATTGAGTCCCGTGCGCTGGACATCTCTGCTAAGTCTCTTGATGGGTGGGAAAGAGCTGCGACCGCTGCTGGTTCCAGTGCTGAGAAAATGGCTGGCACTCTGGGTTCATTCCAGAAGGTGCTCACCCAGATCCGTACCGGTGGCGGTCAGGATGATCCATTATTCGGAGCGCTTGCCTCTTTTGGTGGCGCGACCGGAGCGAACTTCGATTATCAGAATGATAACTCTGAAGCCATCATGCGCAAGATTGCCGCCAACTGGGGCAAATTAAGCAAAGATGCGCAGCGTAGATTCGGAGGGATGTTCGGGTTCGATAATGCAACTCAGCAAGGGTTATCAAGTGGCGCGCTAGTTAAAGACGCTGATCATTTCAGAGACATCTCCAGAGCACTTCCCGAAGCAACAGAAAAGGCGCTTGCATTTAATCGTCGTCTGGAGGAGATGAAGCAGAGCTTCTCTGCTGCGTCGCAAGTTCTTTATGAATCCCTCATTCCCTATGTAGAAAAGCTAATCCCTCTCATTGAGAAGTTTGGTAACTGGATAGCCACACATGGCCCTGAGATAGAAAAGTTTTTTGCAAATACAGCTGATGAAGTTGGAAAAGTAGTTGATGCGGTAGGCGGCTGGCAGAATGCCTTGGAAATCCTTCTAGGCTTCGTTGTTACCAAGTGGGCAGTTGGAATGCTTGGTGCTATTGGTAGTGTAGCAAAAGGTTTTCTATCGATCGGAAAGGCTATTCCATCTGTTGGCATGATGGCTGGAACCGCAGGTGCGGCGGCCGCTGCGTATTACTCGGAGCCGTATGTAGATAAGGCTCTCAATGGGATGTTTGGTGGTAGTGATTACTTCCAAAGAATTCGTACTGCGGCTAACTGGAGCGATTTTGGGAAAGCCATTCTTGGTGAAGGAGACGCTCAGCATGATTCCAATGGTAATTGGGTTGATAAACGAAATATACCGCGGGGAATAAGAAACAATAACCCGGGTAATCTTAACTACGCAGGTCAGGCAGGAGCCACGAAAGAAGGTGGTCAGGGCGGACGGTTTGCTGTGTTCGAGTCGATGGAGCACGGAGTAGCGGCGCTCTATAAGCAGCTGCAGGTTTACTTCAAGAAAGGGGTGAACACCCTTTCATCCATCGTCAAAAAATACGCCCCCGCGTCAGATGGGAACAACGTTGATGCGTACGTTTCAGCCCTATCAAAAGCGACAGGGAAAGGAGCTAATGAGGCGATTGATGCTGGAGATACCACAACTATCGCGCGACTGATGAAGGGGATTGTCGACCATGAAAACGGGAAAGGCTACATCAGCTCATCCGACATTATGGGGGGCATTCAGTTAGGTGCTGGCTTTTCTGCGGCTCGTAACGCGCCAGCTCAATCTGGAAGCCAGACAAACATCAACATTAGCAAAATCGACATGCAGACATCAGCCGGTAGTGCCAATGCGCTTGGCGCAGACATCCAGAAAAACCTTCAGAGAAACCGCCTGGTAACACCGGCAATGACAGGGCAGGGTTAACATGGCATTTTCACTGAACGAAACAACGTTACTAAGTGCGATAAACAGCGGGAATATATTTTCTATCATTAACAGCACCCTCTATCCTGGCTACGGGATTTATCTCAAGTCTGGATTGAGGGCGCTGTCTCCTTCATCGTTTCTTGGGATTGAGTATGGTGCGGATGCCTCGGTTGTATCTGCACCGATCGAAAAAGGGTCGTACAGTTCATTTAACAAGGTGAAACGTCCTCCTGTTATTCGCGTTCTCTTCACTCTTGAAGGTTGGACTGGGTTTAGCGGAAGCATTCCAAACCTGACTAACTTCACCCTGACCAGCCGGTCTGACATGCTGGCTGCTCTGGATGCGATGGTTGCTGATGCGCAGGTTTACGACATTGAAACCCCTGACACGACGTATGAGGATTACGATCTTATTCGTTATAACTATCGGACATCAGATCGCGATGTGACCCTTCTCACCGTCGAGGCTATTTTCCAGTCTGTTCTTGAAGAGGCGGAGGTCACTCTTACCAGCACTACCGCCAACAGCAACACAACGGCCAATGCCACGAGCAAGGCTGCCAGTACAGTGACGGAAAAGGCAAACTCAACCGCGACCAACTCCACGCTTGAGGATGTGAAGGGGGCGCTAACCGGCCTGAAAGAGTCGGTATCAAGCGCAGCAACGACCGTGGCTACATCGGTTAGTAACGCAGTAAGTAATGTGACATCAGGCGCTACGAGTGCCATTAATGGAGCTGCCACATCTGCAATAAACAACCTATCTACGACGGTCGATGAGCTGGTTGCGGGGTTATCCTGATGCAGAACATATCCCTCAAACCTTTAAAGGCGCAGGAAGTTAGCGTAAACCTCGCTGGGCAGTCAGTAACTCTGCGTATCGTGCAGCGTTCCACTGGCCTGTTTATGGACATTGGCGTGGATAATCTCTGGATAGCGCAGGGCGTTCTCTGCCTGAACTGCAACAAGATTGTCCGATACCCCTACCTGAAGTTTAGTGGCGAGCTTTTCTTTGCCGACACGAAAGGAAGCCTTGACCCGGTTTACGATGAGCTAGGAACGCGATTCAAGCTCTTCTACGCCACAGCCGAAGAGATGGCGACATGACGTACAAAAAGAGAACGCTAAAATTTGAGTTCACGTTAAAAGACGGCGTGTTTGACGAATCTGGCAACAACATCCTCACCATAGATAACATCAAGGCAGAAATTGAGATTGGGGCGTACGGTGGCATCACTGGCACCACGCTTGAGGCTCGCGTGTATGGTCTGGGCATCGATAACATGGCTCTGCTCAGTTATAAGGGCATCCAATTGAATGGTGCCAAGCAGAATATGATGAAGGTATGGGCCGATGACCGCCCTGTTTTCTTCGGGGCGATAACGAACTGTTTCGCGGATCTGAACCAGATGCCGGATGCGCCGCTGATTATCAGCGCGTTCTCAACCGGATTTGACCAGTCGATTACCGCCGCGCCATTCTCAAAAGAGGGGGTTGCCAGCGTCAATGAAATCATCACCACGATAGCCTCAAGCATCGGCTATACCGTCGTTAATAATGGTGTGCTGGCAAAGCTTGAAAATCCGTACTTTGAAGGAAACCCGATCGCTCAGATTCAACAGTGCGCCCATGCTGCAGGTATAGAAATAGACTTCCGGCTTGGCGCTATCTACATCTGGCCACAGGGAGGAAGTATTGACGACACTATACCACTTATTTCTCCGCAGCACGGTCTCATCGGATACCCCGTGTTCAGCAACTATGGCATTAACTTCCAGTGCCAGTACAGCGATCTAATATTGAGAGGTCGAAAGGTTCAACTGGAAACAACATTGCCAAATGGCAGCGGTGTTTACACGGTTCAGTCAGCAGTCCACCACCTGTCAACATGGACAGAGGGCGGGCCATGGTCAACCATCGTCTGGGCGTCTATTGGTCAGCTTACTGTGAGGCAATGATGAATCTATTCACTAACCGACCGCAGGACACATCGTCAGAAGCAAATGCGCAGCAGTTCCTGATGCATCAGTTCCTCATGGGTAAGGCGTTCATCACTCTCTCTCTGGTGACTGCCATCAATGACAGCGGAGAGGTGGTATCAGTTAAGCCAATGGTCGACGGTTTCACTGGCGGCGGCGATCGCATTCCTTCCGGCGTGATAAGCGGGGTTCCGGTCTGGAGGCTGCAGCGTGGGGCAAGCGCCGTAATTATGCCTCCAGTCGTAGGTGATATTGGCCTGATCGCAATCTGTGACCGTGACATCACTGCGGTAAAAGCAACAAAAGACGCCGCTCTACCCGGATCAAACAGAACGCACAGTTACTCTGATGCCATTTACCTCGGCGGCGTGCTGAATGCTGAGCCAAGCCAGTACGTGAAGTTTTCCAATGACGGCATTGATATCGTCTCTCCGCTGGTCGTGCAGGTTAACGGGAACAAAGTTGTTGTTAACGCCGATGAGAAAATATCCTTCAACGCACCAATCATTGAGGCGAATGGGGAATGGACACAGGGATCGGGAAGCTATGCCGGGAACGCAACGTTCGGTGGATCAATTACTGCAACTGGGGATGTAGAGGGGGGAGGTGTATCTCTGATGCATCACCTGACTCCAGGAGTGGAGAGAGGCAACGAAATATCAGACGCACCATTACCTTCATAACCCGCTCCGGCGGGTTTTTTATTGCCCGGAGTTTACATGCTTACTAAATCATTCCAGTTGGTGACTGAAAAGTGGGACATCTCACTGGACGACACCGGAAGCATCGCGATCACCTCAAATCCATACGCAGTGGCTCAGGATGTAGCCTGTGCGTGCTCAACCTTCCTTGGTGAGGCATGGTACGACACAACGCTGGGAATCCCGTATTACGAGCGCATCCTCGGTCACTGGCCGGGCACTCAGCTTATCAATACAAAGATGGCTACCGAAGCCAAAAAACTGCCATATGTCCAGTCGGCATTCTGCACAGCCACCGTTGGAAAAGTAGATCGCCTCGCATCTGGCGTCATGACAATCACCGACACGAACAATATCCAGACCACAATCCAATTCTGAGGTAACAAATGGCTGAAGTAACAGTTAGCACAGCCGTCCCCTCCGTCACGTTTTCCGATACCGGCATCGCCGTTCCTGATGAGATAGACATTCTCAATGGGCGTTTAACTGACCTTGATACCGCTATGGGGGGCGGGATGAGTAAGAGCCTTACCACGCCGCAGGGACAGATCGCCATGAGCGACACGGCTATCATTGGCGACAAGAATGACAACCTGGCATGGCTGGTTAACCAGATTAACCCTGACTTTGCTGAAGGTCGTATGCAGGATGCGGTCGGTCAGATTTACTTCATTGACCGCATTGCGGCGATCGGAACGACGGTAACGGCCACGGCGACCGGTCTGGTGGGAACTGTAATCCCAGCAAACAGCATCGCGCAGGACTCCAGCGGATATCTTTATTACTCGCTGGCTGATGCGGTTATCCCGGCATCTGGTGCCGTTGATATCGTTTTCCAGAATCAGGCAACTGGCCCGATCGCCTGTCCTATCGGCGCACTTAACACCATCTACCGCGCCATATCTGGCTGGTCTGGAATCACCAATGCTACCGCCGGTGTGCTCGGTAATGAAGTAGAGAGCCGGGCCAACTTTGAATACCGCCGCAAGCAGTCGGTAGCCGGCAACTCGAATAATCAACTCGGCGCAGTGTATGCGAACGTGCTCGCAGTACCAGGGGTAACTGATGCGTATGTTACGCAGAACAACACAGGGCTGGCAGTGGAGAAGGGATTCACGGACTTTGAGCTTGAACCTCATTCACTCTACGTCAGCGTGTACGGAGGAGCATCGTCCGACATTGCAAAAGCCATTTGGCAGAAACTGCCTCCGGGCCCGTCAATGGTTGGCAATACGAGCTATACCGTCGTCGACGACGTGAACTACGTGCAGCCCTATCCAGAATACGAAATCAAATGGCAAACGCCGTCGGCTGTCAGCGTTTACTTTAAGGTTGAGCTTGCCAATAACAACGCGCTGCCAGGCGATATCGTAAACAGAGTTCGCACCGCCGTTCTCAGTGCATTCAATGGCGAGGACGGCGGAACTAGGGCAAGGATTGGCTCGACTATCTACGCTGGACGCTACTATGCCGGTGTTCAGGCGATCGACAGCGATAATGTGGATATCTTCAGCATTACAATCAGCAGAGACGGGACCACCTACCAGACCTCTGCGTCCTTTGGCATCGATGAGGTGCCAACGCTCGATGCAACTAACATCTCGGTGACACTGGCATGATAAACGTCGCAGATACAATACTGACGCAATATGCCGACAGCCAGAAACTTAAATCCCTTGTTTACTCGTTCAATGAAGCCGTAGGTATCGAAGATTTTCTGGATGATTTCTACGACATCATCTGGAACATCCAAACAGCCGACACCTATGGACTGGACGTATGGGGGAAGATAGTGGTTGTCGGCAGGCAGCTGACGGTTACACAAAACGAAGAATATTTCGGTTTTGATGAAGCCTCATCTACACCTCCTGTTGTTGATGATCCCCAACCTTTTAATCAGGCACCTTTTTATACAGGTGAGGTATCTACATCAACTGTAACACTCACAAATGATGTATACCGCAAGCTAATAATGATGAAAGCTGCGGCAAATATTTCTGATTGCACAATTCCAAATTTAAACAAATTACTCACCTTCATGTTTGGTGATAGCGGCAGGTGCTACGTGAGGAATGACGGGGATATGGTGATGAGCTATGTCTTCGAATTTCCATTATCAACAGCAGAATTAGCCATTGTGCAAAGCTCTGGTGCCATCCCGTCCCCCATAGGGGTAACTGTAAATATAGTCCAGCAGGTATGACATGAACTCATCAGATTCACCATCTCGCGTTTTAAAAGCATTTGGCGTTAACGGCCTAAAGAATACTGTACCTGTTGATTCAAGTTCATCCACTGACAATAACGGTATCGCCACCTTTGACAAGGGATTCCCGCCGATAACAATGCAGCCTAAAAGCGCAGGTGGCATCCCTCCATCAGGTCAAGATATGAATGGCGTGCTGTATGCCGTCACACTTCAGCAGCAGTGGCAAAACGCAGGAATGACGTATGCGTTTAATCAGGACTTTGCCAACCAGATAAGCGGATATCCAAAAGGCTCGATGCTCCCAAACTCCACCTCAAGTGGAGTCTGGATGTCGCTCTCAGATAATAATCTGACATCACCAGAACCTGTAGCAAGTGCGTCGTGGGTTCCATTTAACTCTTACGGTTACACAAACTTAAGCGGGATAACGTCCAGTACCATCACATTAACCGCAATGCAGGCATCAAAGGACCGGATTACGTTGTCCGGTGCGCTAACTTCAAATATTAATCTGGTACTCCCTAGCTGGCTCAAGTCATGGACGATTGTAAATAACTGCACCGGTATCTTCGGTGTTATTTGCAAAACCCAGTCAGGAACAGGCGTAACTATTGCCAATGGTTCTACGGCTAAAGTTTATGGTGATGGGACAAACATATTAACTGAATTTGGATCGGCAGCTTATCGTGATGTTGGCAATGGGTCAGGGCAAGTGCCAGATATGTCGTTCTTCGAATCTGGTCCGGGATGGCAGAAGCTTCCATCAGGAAGAATTTTCCAATGGGGAGCTTTCCCTGTTTCAGGGAATAGCGTCCAGACATTTAGCTTCCCTATTACATTTCCTAATGTCGCCCTATCAATAACTGCGTCATTCAAAATTCCAGCATCAGGAACGGCCAATGCGGATGTTATTTCAAGAAGCCAATTCAGCCTGCAGAACACGTATTCAACATTACAAAACTGTTCATTTTTTGCTATTGGCGAGTGAGTCGAATAGTTAAAACGCCGTGCATCACACAAAGTCTTTAATAAGGGGCAGCCATGTCCATTTCAGAAACAAATAAAGCTCAAAGATACGCTGCTATTGCAGAGGTCGCCGCCGCTCAGGCGAAGTTAAGCGCTGACAAACTAGAAAATGCACCTGATTATGCAGCTCAGGCAGAAGCTGCGGCTAATGCGGCCGCCAGCTCTGCTCAGGCCGCATCTGAAACCGTGACTGTGGTTAGCGGAATCGCGGCACAAGCTAACCAGTCTGCAATAAGCGCCGCAGAATCAGCCGCTGAGGCTGGAAGTGCTGCATCCTCAGCAATCGGTAGAACTATAAGGGTTCCGGATGGCGAGTTGCTTAGCGATCTCCCTGCAGCATCATCAAGGGTAAATGCAGTTCCTGTGTTTGATGCTAACTCAAACATAGATGTAAAGAATCTTTCTGATTTCGCCATTATTGACTCTGGAACCGGGAAACTCCCCGTATCCATTATTCCATCAGTTGCCTTGACAGTCCCATTCGTTGTTAGCAATCAAGAGGAAATGCTAGCCTTATCAGCTCAAGTGGGGGATGTAGCAAAACGAACAGATCTCGGATACTCGTTTATGCTCGGCGCAGACCCTGCGTCAACGCTAAGTAACTGGGTACAACTAACTGATAATGTACTAACCCAATTATCACAATCGTCTGGTGCATCAATGATTGGCGCAAAAGATGATGAAGACAATCCAACCACTGTCCAGCAGTTGCTTGATGCTAAGGCAAATACGGCAACGCTATCTGCTAACGCTGGCGCTACCACTATAGGCGCTACAAACCTATCAGGGGGCAGCGTTACTGTTCAGCAATCACTTACTTCATTGAACCAGAGCATTGCGGCTCTGACAGCAAAAGATGGCTTTAACCTTGTTGGCCGATTCCTAAATCTGTCTGAGTTGCGAGCAAAGGTTCCGGCAGCGGCGGGGCAGATTGTCTATGTAGCTTCAGCGGCAAGCGCTACGGCAACAGAAAAGCACTATGGTGGTGGTTACTTCCAGTCTTTCGACAATAGCACTTCACCGATTGCTGATGATGGTGGAATAGTGATTGTGCCGTCTACTGGTACGCTGGCGTGGCGGAGGATTGTGGAAGGTAATGTTTGGGTTGAGTTCTTTGGTGCAAAGCCTATAAATGGCTTCGATAACGCTTCTGCAATAGCTAAGGCCATGTCATATGGATATGACCATAGCACTCCAATTCATTTTGGAGCTGGCAAATACCTGACATCAGAAACAGTAGCTGTCAAGAGTTGGTCTGGATTGATTGGTCAAGGACAGAATAAAACAAAGATCGCTAAGACAACAAATAATGCATTCCATATTATTGATGGAGTAGCAGTTGATGCATTGGCCACCCTCCTTCCTGAAAACTTTGTTGTAGATGGATTTAACTCTGATAATTATGCATCAGGTATCGAATTTGTAGGCGTTACTTTGATGCGGGAAGGTATAACAGGTCGTGAAAATCAACCTTACTGCGGTATATACGCGCCGTATTTGGCATCTAGTCTACTGCGAGATCTTAGAGTTGAGTGCGGATATTATGGTTTTATTGGGGAGGATTGTTTTTCAAACATTTTCGAGCGCTGTGGATTTCTTGGGCTTGCAGTTGGGCAGTTAACAGGATTTTCATTATCAAGATATAGAAATGGCATATATCACACATCAGGTACCAGCAATCTACTTGACCAAGTGGGGGTGGTTAACTACCAAATTGCATTTCAGATAGATGCACAAAACTATTCCACATTAAATTGTTGTACGGCTGATAATATTATTCCAATGACAGGAACTTCGGAAAATACGGCTATTTCTTATTTTCTACATAACCCTAATGGAATTTCTATGAATGGCTGTGGTTGTGAAGGTGTCAAGGGTGAACGGTTAAGGGTGATTCAGGACAAGAACTCAACTATTGACGGAACAATCTCGATAAGTGGTTGTCAGCTTCAAGCTGTACCGGCGAATCCTGTCATATCCTCACCAATATTTAGGCTTGAGAATCAAGGTACAAACTCATTTGGATTATATGTCACTATTATCTCTACGAATTTAAGAAGAGACTCAGGAACAACTCCAAACCTAACTAAAGGCTATGTTTATGGAGGCACTGGGGCTGTAACAGTAGCAAGGTTCATAGCATCTGTTCTTGAGGAACCTATAACGTCAGGAAATGTTGATGTTAAGTTAATTTAGGTATAAGAAAGCCGTTAACATTTTGATGGTTAACGGCCTTAATTTAATTGTGTAATTTATTTACATAATGAATTATCAAAACTCACCATTACATTATCATCATCACGATAAATATTTATATCATTAGATGAATAAATCAATGTTGACTTACAATAGTTCTTCATAAACATAGATACTTTTTGACTGGAAAAGTCAGGATATTTTTGATTTACACCTCTAATCTTGAGGTATACATGAGAACCGTACCAGTTATAGAAGTAGTCGAGTACTATTGTTTTGAATAGTGGATAATTTAATTGTGAATTAAGTAGTATAGGGGATTTTGGCGAACTACCATCAAACATAACATTAACACTATTTTCGGGGGTGTTTTTTAACGCTAACCCAATTATTTCAGCGACGTACTTATTTTTATCATCCTGTGCTCGTAAAGCATTTCCATAGGAGTAGAATAGAGTAAATATATAAAAAATAAATATTAAAAGTATAACGTTAACAGCTTTTGTGTTATTTATGGACAGATATAAAATGGTAAAGACAAATAGAAAAAGACCGTTAAAACCAATGTAAACCCTTGCAAAAGTCGTTAGAGGCGTTTCAAGGAAAAGTAATGAAATCATTGATGATATGAAAGTCAACGGTAATGATAGCACTACCATTAACGCCAAAAAAACAGAAGCTTTACACTTGTTTTTTTTAAAGTATACAAAAAATAATTTAATAGCAAGTGCAAATGATACAATGAAACTACCAATTAATAACTCTCTTCCATATTCAGGGGTTAAGTTGTTAGTGTAGAAATCATAATAAATAGTGAAATTTTTGTGAATGATCTCTATGATATTTGTAGCAATCCCAGGATGGTTTTGGCTGTTGTCATTAACATGAGTTAACGGCAATACAAATTTCATATATATAATAGCACCAACTAATACTTCAATAACTCGAAATGCTATTGATTGTATTATGTTTATTGGGGTTTCATTGTTTTTTATTTTTACAAACATCTCTATAGAAATTAATATTAATACTATATTGATAGATGCTTGATAAAATGAAAATACAATGGTTATAAAGGCAGAGTGTAAAATAAATGAAAGTGCCTTATTATTATAGTTTATGCAAATAAATGAAAAGGCAAAAAATATCGAAGCCGATATGGTTAAACTATCAAATCTGTATGATAGGGGTTCAATTAAAAATGGACTTAATAAAAATGATAATGGTAAAAATAGATAATGCCTTTCTGAATTAAAAACTTTAATATGAAATAGATAAAATGAAATAGATAATAGTAAACATGCTATTATTAGAGGAAGTGGTGCCAAGTCAGTTAGATGATTGTTAAAATTAAGGATAATCATTAATCTATCTGATAATGGCCGGCCATCAATACCCCAATAAGTTACTCCGCTCATTGCTCTGCTCATATCATCGCTGTAGTAAACATTTGCAAGTATTAATGGTAGCGCAAGTAAGAATATGCTTAATAAGTAAATCTTAATGTTATTTTTCATTTTTTAAGCTCTTTAAGAGATATTTTGGTCTTTGCTTTGTCTCAATGTAAATTCGTCCAATATACTCACCAAGAACACCTATCCCAATGAGTTGGACACCACCAAGGAAAAGAATCGCAGTCATTAGTGATGGGTAGCCGGGTACAGGGTTTCCCCAAATAAGCTTATCTACTACCATCCATGCTGCATATAGAAAAGCAAAGGCGGAAACGCCAAGACCTATGTACGTCCAAATACGAAGTGGGAATGTTGAGAAGCTAGTTATTCCCTCAAGCGCTAGATTCCATAGTTTCCACCCATTAAATTTAGACTCACCAGCGCAGCGCTCGGCACGTGAATATTCAACGACCTCAGTTTTACCGCCAACCCATGATAATATACCTTTCATGAATAGGTTGCGTTCGGGAAGTTGTTTAATGTTCTCAACTGTTTCACGCGACATCAGGCGGAAGTCACCCACATTCTCTTCGATTTTTGGTGTGCTGATTTTGTTGTGCAGTTTATAGAACATTTCAGCAGATTTACGCTTTAAGTGTCCATCTGTAGATCGATCTGTGCGTTTGGCTAGTACCATATCAGCACCATCTTTCCACTTCTCAATCAGAAAGGGGATAACCTCAATCGGGTCTTGCAGGTCAACATCAATAGGGATGACGGCATCGCCAGTGGCATGGTCTAGTCCAGCAAATAATGCGGGCTCTTTGCCAAAGTTTCGAGTGAAGCTTAAAGGTTTAACTAATTCATCGGAAATAGCTAGCGCATTAATAATATTTTCAGTTGAGTCTTTGCTACCGTCATTGATGAATACAATCTCAACTTCATATTCTTTCAGCGGCTCATATTCACGAACTGCTTTATAGAAAATAGGTATAGTGTCTTCTTCATTGAAGACAGGAACAACCAACGAGATTTTCACTGCTTTTCACTCCGGAAAACGATGAATTTAGAATAGAAGAATCCGCATACAAGACTAATTGCAGAGAAGGCGATTAGCGTGAAGATTGGTGGCAAACCACATGCTTCAGATGCCCATCCTGTAGCGACGCTTAGCGCCCCCATGAACCCGATATAAAGCATATATCGCATGGTAGTAGTTTGAGCCTTGAATGTGAATCTTGCGTTTGCAAAGAAAGAGAAGGTTACAGCAACACAGAACGCAGCAAAGTTGCTGAGGGCTTGATCATCCTTAACACCATAGAAAATTATGGCAAAAACCATCCAATGGATGGCCGTGTTCACAACACCAACAGATATGTATCTGGAAAAGAGCTTAAGCATTTGTCAATAAGAGTAATTTTAAGTGATGGAAGAGTTTAGCATTTGAGACGCTTCTGATCAGCTATTGATCGCATGGCACCATCATTTATGAGGGAGCTATCGTGTGCAGAGCGCGTTTTGTGTGCTGTATCTTTATTTCCTTCCTAATCAGAACTTTCCAACATTCCTTCGTCTACTCTCTTCACAACCGCCTACGCCATAAATATACTGTATGAATTAACAGTTATTTTATAGGTGACATATGGGCTTCCCATCCCCAGCAGCAGACTACACAGACAAACCAATTAGTCTGGACGAGCTATACATTAAAACACCGCATGCAACATATTTCATGAAGTGTCCAGACTACTGTCCAAGTGCCGGTGTGCTTAAAGATGCGCTACTTGTGATCGATAGCTCGAAGCGACCTGTCCATGGAAGTGTTGTTGTTGCTGCACTCTGCGGAGAGTTCGTCTTGCGCAGATTATTAACTATGCCGGTGCCTTGTCTTGCGAAGCTGGAAAATTATGATGATGTGACGTTTGCAGATGAAGATGCGGGATTTGAGATATTCGGAGTTGTGACGCATGTCGTCAATGATATGTCGATGAGCGAGTTTGATGATAACCCGTGTATGTGAGAGAGCACTATCGCAGATCACCCATGAGTGGCCTGCGGTAATTCTCTGGGACAGATTTGGGACTCATAGTGTTTTCATGCATCTTCAATGGTTTTACAAACTTTTCCATCTTGGGACGTGTGAGCGGCGGAAGATGCGGTAAGTTACTGGTTTAAAAGGTAGTTCTACGCACTCTTAATCAATTGGTCGGCGGTTCGAACCCGCCACGACCCACCAACAAAATCCTTCAATATCAATAGTATAAAACATTCTCCCCAGTGGTTTCTCTTAGGTTAAAATCAATGATGGCGACAAAGTGGCGACAGCGGTTTTGTGCCAGTGCTATCCCTGTCTGTTTGACCAGATCGCAATCTACCAGCCTCGTTTCCTTGGGCAACAGTGCTACTATGCCTAAAGGCAGAGTGAGCTAGAGGGATTGTTATGATGATATTCAATGTTTTTGGTCGTCTTATCGGTGTTAAAAGAAGTGAGGCGGGATATTTGCTTTTTAATGTTTCAGGCGCGGAATATAAGTGTTCGCGAATATATGATGTGATTATTCCTGATTTCATTGCCGAAGGTGAAATACCTCAATGGCTTGATGATATATATCATGAGGCAGCAACGATGGAACATCCTGATGTTTATCGCGTTGAATAGCAAAAATCCGCAATGAGCGGACTTTTGTTAAGTCTTATCTAGCTGTAGACCCATTCATCCACTTTCACATTATAGTGTCGACGATGAGCCAAAGCATGGCTCTTATATCTTCTGCGCAATATCCCAGATAAAGCCAAAGGGATCTTTCACGCGTGCTTTTAAATCGCCCCAGAACATTTCAGTTGGCTCACTCAGCACACTGGCGCCAGCTTGTTTCATAGCCTCTACCAACGCCACCGTGTCATCAACGTACATATAGAAAATGAACGGTGTTGGGGAGCCTGATGTTTGTGGGCTGCTTAAGTCAGAGTCCCAGCCTTCCTTGTTAATCGTAAAGTTGGTTCCACGATAGCGAATGCGTGCGAATAACATTTCTCCATTATCGTCTTCCAGTTCTGCAATCGCTACCATCCCCATCGAATTGGTGTAGAAATCAACGGCAGCACTAACACTGGGAACGTTAAGTGCGGTGGTTAACCAAGTTAGCCCCATGCCTTCCCATGGATGGGTACGATCTTCAACATTGTTGAACCAGGTGAGTTTATCCATTTTTGTTTCCTTCAAAAATTAGTTGTTTCAATATTTATATGTAGGGGTTCATATGTAGAAAAGATATTCCTGCAGTCGCTGTATTTTATCGAGAATTAAAAATAAATACTGTATATAAAAACATGTTAACGGTTAATTTATGTTGCTAAGTTTGTCTGATTGTTTTTAAAAGTTGTTATATGAATGGTTGTTAGAAAATAGAGATAAAATTTATATCAATTATTCAGATAATTAAGCTCAATAACTAAGTATGAGAATGCATCAATAGAAATCATCATCCTTTGTTCATAGAGTGTTTAGCCAAGTGTCTATATAGTGCGTTGGCGTTCAAATAAAGAGCTAACACCGCAAAATGCGAGTGCCGGAGATAAGCGCCGGAATTGAACGTAATTTATTGATGCTCAGGTCGCGAGTGCAAGCAGCGAATCAATTAGCGCACTAATTACTAAGTGCGATAGCAATAATTGCTAATTATAACTTACGGTATTATGACATAGTGATTTTGCCCCGTTAAAGAGCTAACACCGTCGAGAGCGAGTGCCGGAGATAAGCGCCGGGATGGGGCATAAGTTCACAAAAGAGGCCACCGCAAGGTGGCCTTGTTATTTGTATCTTCTTCTATGTATTTTCATCACATGTCACAAATCTAAAATCGTACTTTGCCGAAAGGCTCTTCTAGCTGAGAAATCTTTTCATTGCTTCTGTTCGCGTACTGCATAACTAGTAGTGAACACGATAAGTGCACCTGCAATTGGCGATAATAAGGTGGCTATTCCTGCAGTCAGTTCAGCTCCATCAGAGATATAAAATGCAGCAAAGTAAAGAGCAGCGGCAAGGATCACCATGCATAAGCAACTGAATATCGCGTATATTGCGCCTCTGCGAGAATATGCAAATAAACTAACGGTAAGAATGGCGAGTAACAGAATGACAAATCCGTAGAGAGGTTCCATCGTCAAGCTCCTTTAGCTAAGTGTTAATTAACATAATGGCTCTTAACTCGCATCAAAACATTAACCTCAGTCATAAGATACTTGATTTTACTGACGATAAAAAAACTAGCGAAGGTGATTATCCAACACCATGAAATTTGTTCCACAACGTTACTAAAGCCCAAGCAGAGGCAACCCAGCAGAATACGGCGATTATGAGAGAGAATGAGAGGCGCAGATGTGCTATCAGAAAATAGAGAGACAGAAGGTAGATAAAGTAGGGAATGATGGCCCATATCCCAAAGATGATGGTTGAACGAAGTGCTTCAATAGAACGCTCTGTACCAACAATGTAGTGGGCGATCAGCGCAAAGGTAGGAAAAAGAGGGATCAAGCCAGCAATATAATAGTTTTTACTTCTAGCCAAAATAGCAATCAGCAAAACAACGAATGCACCTAGTAATGCTTTGAACAACAATCCCATTTTTAGTTACGCTCATACTTATATATTTACGCAGTATCATTGCATAATAAAGCAAGGAGGAGAACTATTCAGGGACAAAACAGTACAAGATTTGGCCTACAGCAAGGTGCAAGCCAAATCTAAGCAGATTATTGACGGTAAGCGTGTTTAATCTGGCAAATAGCGTGCTTGAAAGACTCTGACTGAGAGGCATCTTCGAGCTGAGCCGCAAATTTTTCCATGTTAATAATAACTTTACCCGCATCGGCTTGGCCCATGGCTTTTAACATGAAGGTCAGAGTGGCTTTTAAGCACGCGACTTCATTGGCCAGAGTTTCGATAGTGGATTCGGTTGAGAAATCTACGTTGCTCATATTGTACCTTTAATGGAATGTTTTGCCCTTGATGAAGTTAAATGGATCAATGCATGGGAAGCGCTGTTCATCAAGGACGGAATTTTTTAAGCTGCAGAGTATACCACAAGTTAAAAACTTTGAGGATGCATGAGAGCGATCGCTTTTATTAAAGCAGAGTTTTAACTTTTACTCGCAGGGGGAGAGTTAAATAGTTTCAAACGGTTAATGTTTGTTCGGCGTGGGTAAAATATATTCAAATTGTTATTGTTCTTAATAGTTTTCATTATTAAAACGATATTTTCTGTTGGGTCAAAGAGTAAGTTTTAGCAAAAAAACTATTAACTTCACGACTTGTTTACGTTTAATTATACAAAGATGTTGTTAATGTTGAATTATTATTAACTCTTTGATTTTTATAGATATAAAAGAGCCTTGTTTTTGTATCTATTCACTAACTAAGCCGTTTTTTGCGCATAACTAGGGTTGAGAAATAGAACCTTGTATCCTTAGGAAGATAAAATCAGTATTAAGTGATTAAACTATTCATTCTTGCTTAAAAAAACAGTATTATCGAAGCTTACTGGCAATAAAAACATGTCATTAATTCCTTCTTTTGGGAGACTTTTCTTTGATCAGCGTTCTTCTTGTTGATGACCACGAACTGGTGCGCGCAGGGATTCGACGCATTCTTGAAGATATCAAAGGGATCAAAGTTGTTGGTGAAGCACAATGTGGCGAAGATGCTGTCAAATGGTGCCGCAGTAACAGCGCAGATATCGTATTAATGGACATGAATATGCCAGGCATTGGCGGACTTGAGGCAACGCGTAAAATATTGCGTTATAACCCTGACGTCAAAGTTATTATGCTGACTATTCATACGGAAAATCCGTTGCCGGCGAAGGTTATGCAGGCTGGCGCATTTGGATACCTAAGTAAGGGTGCCGCGCCGCAAGAGGTGGTGAACGCCATACGAGCCGTTCATTCTGGGCAACGTTATATTGCGTCTGATATCGCACAGCAGATGGCTCTGAGCCAATTGACGCCGCAGACAGATTCGCCGTTTGGGTGCTTATCTGAACGCGAACTCCAAATTATGCTGATGCTCACTAAGGGCAGCAAAGTGACGGAGATTTCTGAAC
This sequence comes from Hafnia sp., assembly GCF_036648275.1. Classification (NCBI taxonomy): domain Bacteria; kingdom Pseudomonadati; phylum Pseudomonadota; class Gammaproteobacteria; order Enterobacterales; family Hafniaceae; genus Hafnia; species Hafnia sp. Next base: position 179,110 of record NZ_JAVXIQ010000001.1, read on the forward strand.
AGCTCAATTTGAGCCCGAAAACGGTAAATAGCTACCGCTATCGTATGTTTAGCAAACTCAATATTAACGGTGATGTCGAGTTGACTCATTTAGCAATTCGCCATGGATTGTGCAATGCAGAGAACCTGTTAAACAGTGACTGAACGTTTTGATTCTGTAGAGTTTCTAAAAACGGTGACCAACCAGCCCGGCGTCTATCGTATGTATGACGCCACTGAGACGGTTATCTATGTCGGCAAGGCCAAAGATCTCAAAAAACGTCTATCGAGCTATTTTCGCCAAAACGTGGGCAGTCGCAAGACGGAAACGTTAGTTAAAAATATCGCCCAGATAGATGTTACCGTGACCCATACGGAAACAGAGGCTTTGCTGCTTGAACACAACTATATAAAGCTCTATCAGCCGCGCTATAACGTATTGTTGCGCGATGATAAATCCTATCCCCTTATTTTCCTCAGCGCTGACAATCATCCTCGGTTATCCATTCACCGTGGGGCAAAGCATGCGAAAGGGGAGTATTTCGGCCCGTTCCCGAACTCCTATGCAGTGCGTGAAACTCTCGCACTTTTGCAGAAGCTTTTTCCTATTCGACAGTGCGAAAATAGCGTTTATCGCAATCGCTCGCGTCCTTGCCTGCAATACCAAATTGGTCGTTGCCTTGGCCCATGCGTTAAGGGTTTGGTGAGCGATGAAGAATATGAGCAGCAGGTAAACTACGTTCGCTTATTTTTGTCTGGTAAAGATAGTCAAGTGCTCGATTCACTCGTCGTTCGAATGGAAGAGGCTAGTAAAACGCTCAAGTTTGAAGAGGCTGCGCGGATTCGAGATCAAATTCAGGCAGTAAGGCGCGTTACTGAGAAACAGTTCGTTTCTGGCAACAGTGATGATCTTGATGTTATTGGCGTTGCGTTTGACTCAGGTATGGCGTGTGTGCACGTACTCTTTATCCGACAGGGTAAAATATTAGGCAGCCGTAGTTATTTCCCTAAAGTGCCTAGTGGGACTGAACTGAGCGAAGTCGTGCAAACCTTCGTGGGGCAGTTTTATTTGCAAGGTAGCCAAATACGTACGCTGCCGGGTGAGATTTTGCTCGATTTTACGCTGCCCGAAAAAGATATTTTGTCTGACTCTATTTCTGAGCTCGCTGGTCGCAAGGTGAATATTCAAACACGACCACGAGGCGATCGCGCTCGCTACCTAAAATTAGCGAAAACCAATGCGCAGACGGCATTGATCACCAAACTTTCTCAACAGTCGACTATTCATCAGCGGCTAACGGAGCTCGAGAAAGTGCTACATCTTTCTGACATTCGCCGTATGGAGTGTTTTGATATCAGCCATACCATGGGTGAGGAAACCGTTGCCTCTTGTGTAGTTTTCGATCAGCACGGGCCGGTGCGTTCTGAATATCGACGCTACAATATTACCGGTATTACGCCTGGTGATGACTATGCGGCGATGAATCAGGTGTTGCGCAGACGCTATGGCAAGGCGCTTGAAGAAGATAAAATTCCAGACGTTATCTTTATCGACGGCGGCAAAGGTCAATTGGGGCAGGCGAAAGATGTTTTTGCCGAACTTGATGTGCCTTGGGATAAAAATCGCCCTTTATTGCTGGGTATCGCGAAGGGCAGCGATCGTAAAGCAGGTCTAGAAACGCTGTTTTTACAACCGGAGGGCGAGGGTTTCTCATTGCCGCCCGATTCTCCGGCACTGCACCTGATACAGCATATTCGCGATGATTCTCACAATCATGCGATTACAGGCCATCGTAAGAAACGTGCAAAAGTGCGCAATACCAGCTCTCTCGAAACTATAGAAGGTGTTGGGCCAAAACGTCGTCAAACGCTTTTGAAGTACATGGGTGGTCTACAGCCTTTGATGAATGCAAGCGTGGAAGAAATTGCAAAAGTGCCAGGTATTTCACAGGCTTTGGCAGAAAAGATCCACAATGCATTGAAACACTAGGGGCATTGTAGCAACATACAAATAATATCCACATATGGAAGATAGTTACCTCACGCTATGCGATTAAATATACCGACCTTACTCACTCTGTTTCGCGTTGTCCTGATCCCATTTTTTGTTGTGGCGTTTTACCTTCCGTTTACCTGGGCTTCATTCGCCTGCGCATTGATTTTTGTGTTTGCCGCGGTAACGGACTGGTTTGACGGTTTCCTCGCCCGCCGGTGGAAGCAGACAACGCGCTTTGGTGCATTCCTTGATCCGGTTGCTGATAAAGTGATGGTTGCAACGGCGCTGGTGCTGGTGTGCGAGCATTATCACGTTTGGTGGATCACTTTGCCTGCTGCAACGATGATCGCGCGTGAAATCATTATTTCGGCGCTGCGTGAGTGGATGGCTGAAATTGGCAAACGCAGCAGCGTTGCAGTCTCTTGGATCGGCAAGGTAAAAACCTCTGCACAAATGCTGGCCTTAGTGGGGCTGTTATGGCGTCCTGATACCTATGTGATCATTGCGGGCGTCATCGCGTTGTACATTGCGGCAGTACTGACATTCTGGTCAATGTTCCAATATTTGAACGCTGCACGGAATGATTTGCTCGAACCGTGATCGAAATGCGTTAAAAATCAGCAAACAGTCGTTGTGAGATAAAAATGATGTTGACGCGGTTCGTGAGATAAGTAGAATGCATCGCATCAGACGGCAACGACGAAAAGCCAGAAGATACAAGCAGCTAAGTTAGTGAGATTTACTAGCTAAAATGCTAAGCGGGAATAGCTCAGTTGGTAGAGCACGACCTTGCCAAGGTCGGGGTCGCGAGTTCGAGTCTCGTTTCCCGCTCCAAATTTAAAACATCGGCAATTTGCGGGTGTGGCTGAAAGGCCTGAAGATTTTGGCGCGTTAGCAAAGCGGTTATGTAGCGGATTGCAAATCCGTCTAGTCCGGTTCGACTCCGGAACGCGCCTCCAAATTTCCTTAGCCCGGGTGGTGGAATCGGTAGACACAAGGGATTTAAAATCCCTCGGCTGTAAGGCTGTACGAGTTCAAGTCTCGTCCCGGGTACCAAGGAAATTTACTAGAATAATCAAAGCAATAAAGCAGTGTCGTGGCCGCCGAGAGGCGGTTTTTTTGTGTCTAAAATTCGCCTTTCACCATTGTTTCACTATTGTTTCGCCATTGGCTTTCGCCATTAACTGCCGTTACTTCTGCCCACCAACGACCGGAACGACTGCTATTTTTCTATCATAGCGTGCAGTTTGCGTCGCATTTTTATGACCAGAAATCGCCTACTTATCATTTAGCGTTCCCTCTAGATCTGATATCCCTTTTGCCTTCAAATCATGGAAGGTGAAGTTAAAGTCTAATTCTGAATATTTCACTGCCGCTGCTTTCTTTGCCTTCATCCAATGTGCATTGAAGCTATCTCGGGTATAACGTGAACCAGATTGCTGGTGGAGCACAAAAATACTCACCATGCTGAGGATAGGGGCAATTTGTCTGATAGATCGTTTGCAGCTCTTAAGCGATCTGTCCATGCCTTGATTTGTGATAAGGCTGCCTTGCTCTGCTGGATTAGAATTACTCGGTCTATGAGTTGGCCTTTCTTCATTTCTAATATGTCGCCTTGCCGTGCACTGCATCGATAAGCTAACTCTATTGCAACCGTGACAATATCTGGAGCCACACAATAAAGCGCTGCATACTCTTCATCAGTTATATATCTAGTTCGCGCCTGCTCTTTAAAACGTTCATGGCGTTAGCCAAGCAGCATAGTTGCTCAGATGGCGATATTGAGAAGCTGCTACAAAAAGCTGAAGGTATTGTCGAAGGTTTACTGATGGCATTGAATGTTCGCTAAGAAATGGACCGTTTGGTGCGAAAAGATAGAGAACCAAAAAAGGTTGCTTAATAGCTTTACGTACGTAAAAACGCTGATATTCTGATAAGAGTGGTCAGTTTGTAACACTGCTTACAAAATCAAACCTCGCTTAGGCGATTTTTTGATTAATGGAACTTCGGAACGGTTTATATTTACTAATTATAAAAATTGAAAAACAAGTAGGTTTGGATCTTTTTAACGTCGCGGTATTATTTTTGTTAATATTAACATATTGTTTTTCATGTATTTTTTATAATTAAGTTAGCACATTACTTAGCGAAGAGGAGGAGTTTGGAGCGTATGATGTGCTGCACAATAGTGTGGTTTGTCATCATTTGGCATAAAAAAGATATGTATTCACTATCTTCATAAGACGACTTTGGTCATTATGATGTATAGCCAAGATCAGAATGAATTTGGCAGGACGTCTGCCAAAGTTCGTAACTAAATGACTAATGATTTGAATATATCCTCGATTAAATAATTCCTATTGATGATTCACTATAAAGAATTAAGAGTCTTATTATGGTGGACCATCGCTTTCAACATAGATAGTTTAAGGCCACCACAAGTGATTTCAAGTTAATCGTGTATTTAAACGGTTTGTGCATATACGCCGTAATGCTCTGTTAGCTAGTGGAATTCTATTTTCTAGAATTTTAGTAGCAGAACGACAGCACTTCTTGTGATTCAAAAGGCATAAACCAAAGACAGTAAAGGTAAACAACGTAAAGCAAATAAGTAATAAAACAGTGATTTTAACTATAAAAAACTTCATTTTAGGTTGAATTATCCTGATATGTTATATTGTATCATTTTAATGATATGGGAATAATCCCATCATGTATAGTTTTTACTGCTCTACTTTTTATAATTGTTACAATTCTAGTGTCACAGCAGCATTTTGTAACAAGAATAAAATGATCTCACTAAGCATTGTTTAGGAGCTAGTATTTTTTCCATTAGAATCACATAAGTAACTATGAGTTATAGTTCTTGTTTAAAAGTGTTTAGGTTTTAAGTTGTATAATGGGATTCTAAAATTTTTCAGAATAAGTTATAGATGAGAAAGATTATCCCAATTATTTTGATGCTAGTAATTTTTTTCTCTGGCATCAGCATGTGGTTTGTTATGCTTGCTCAAATGCCTAATTCACCTATCCAAATTTATTACAATAGCTCGAAGAGTAAGTTACTAAAAAGAGACTATGTTGGCTTACATCAAATAAGAAGAATAATAAGGTATGTACAAGAAGTAACTTAGATGTAATATTCTTGTGAATAACGTATCTAAATTTCCTAACTTTTTTTCATAATAATATATGTTTATTATCGTTATTCATTTCTGAGTATGAGCTTCCTTATGGAAGCTCTGGTCATGTATTGCTTTCAAATCTCAATCTAAAATTTGATTATCATCACGTGGTATGACAGTCAAACCAATTGTTGGAAGTGATCGCCCAGTGAAATGGGGTTCAATAACTATATTCCAAATTCCTTCATAGGGTACTTCGATTATTGCAGGAAAGTAGGAAAAAAAGCCTCCATGGTAATTTGGCCAACTATCCTGGCTAAAGCGATCGTAGTACTTATCATTGATTAGCAGAACCTTAGCTGGTTCTGAACAGACAACTTTCACGTAGCTATTCGAGGTTAGATATAGTTGTTTATATTTCATCCAATGGGACTCCATGTCCAAAAAAATCCACTGCTCCGATTTGATGCAGTGGAAGACCTATCAATTAAAGTCTCAAGTTAAGGGAAACTAAGCGACACAAGGTTATATACCTATAAATAGGTATTTCTGTTTGCGCAACATTTAAAATATCAAATTTATTGAACTATTGATCTGCGTCATTAGTGGATGTTGAATTTTTGTAAAGTATTGTATTTAATTACAATATGCTTTCTAAATATCATTGTTATTGCTTAGTTAATTGTCTTTATGCTTAATATTCAAAGCTGCTTGCACTAACAAAAAGAGTTGAGGTTTATTCATGTATTAGTGTTATTTAATAATTAAGTTGTAGTGGCTTTCTGAGCCGGTTTCTTCGTTGCTTGCTCTATCATCAGATTTCAGCATATTACTCAGCGATGAAGGGAAAACCTAGAACGGGTTGTATGCTGTCCAATCACATGAGCATCTCGATGTAGCATCGGTAACAGGTGCGTGTCTTTCAACAGCTGGATAGAGCTAAGCTGAATGGGGATCTCGGGTTAACCATAATAACTAGGTGGTAGATGTAGCCACCCAGTAGCATGATAAGCGAAATGCATAATAGAAGATTTTTCTTAAAATTAACCTTACTTAACTAAAGTATATGCTTTGTTAATCTTTTCGATGTTAAATAATCATTACAAGGATTAACAGAGGATTTAGCATGTCAATTAAACTTCTTGAGACAACACCAAAACAAAATCGTCATTATTTTATAGCCTTAGTCATAGGGGTTATAACAGGGATCATTTCGGCATTTGTTAAGTCTGGAACGGAGGATATTCTTCCTCCTCGAACCCCCGATCGTATTGCTCCTCCTGTACAAATGCTGACTGATATGGGCATTGATTGGCACTCACTTGTTTATAGTTATTCTGATCAACTGGTGTACTGGGGTGGGAATTTTGTACATATTGTTTTTTCTATTGCCGCGACTGTTTTTTATTGCGTAGTTGCCGAAATATTCCCTAGAATTACGATGCTTCAAGGTATTGTTTTTGGTATTCTTTTTGCTGTTATCTGTCACGGGATTATGCTTCCGATACTTGGGCTATCACCAGCGGTTATTCATCTGCCAGCAGACGAAATCATATCTGAGGTCCTAGGAACCTGCTTATGGATATGGTCTGTTGAATTACTACGCATTGCGCTTAGAGAAAAAATGGTAAAAATCTAAGCCTAAGATTTAAACTTAAATAAGTAGTTTAGCTGGCCACAATACTATGTGGCCTTTTTCGTATATAGCGCCCACTAAATAGACATCCATATAATGAGGTTTTCTACATGAGGTAAGTTACAGATGCACACTCTTGATTATCTTTTCAATAGGCGCTGGAGTCGTTTTTGTTTCCACTGAATGATCCAATTTCGCAGTAAAAAAACGCGAATCCCCTTAACCACAATGAATGCTAACCATATGCCTATAGGCCATATAAACCAGAATGTGGTATGTGGAGTGACGAGATTTATAACTACTAACACACCGCAGACGATCAGCGCAGAAACAAGTGAACGGAAAAATTTATGCTCTTCCTCAACTCGCTCTCTAGCAGCATTGATTTTGTCATCTGCAGCTTGGCTCGTTTCAGTCAACGGCTGAGATTCGTTTGCTAGTTCAGAAAGATTAATTTCAAAAGCTGCCGCGAGTGCACTGAGTGTCTCTAAGCTTGCATTATCTCCATTTTCTAATCTCTGAATGGTTCTAACGCTTAATGCGCAGATTTCCGCTAACTGTTCTTGAGACCATCCGCGAGCAAGACGAAACCTTTTAATGCTGTTAGTCATTTTAGCCACCATGATTGTTTTAAACACATATCTAGTTTGACCAATGTTGTTCTTTTTAACACGACTTTGGCCTGACACTCACCTGACAATGACCCGACAGCGCAGATTTAACGATTGGCTTTGTTGTTTTCGTGCTGGTGGGATAGTGCTTTTTTTCTAAAAAAACCTCGCTAGTGGAGGTGAAGGATGAAATGAATGTACACACGTACTGCCGATAATGTCTTGCTCGCCAGTGGGATTTCGTCATGACTATTCAGCCTGATTAATTACTTATTACCTAATGAGGGGATGGTTGTCGGCATCATTGTTGGCATTTTTTGCACTCTGGCTGGCCTTATTTCGGCGATTTATTTCCGCTGCCGCCGTGAGCGCTTATAACGTGAATGGATTCAAAGCCGTCAGGTGATAGCTCCTGCGCCGGTGAATGAAGAGCTGGAAATGCTGGAGCGACTAAACCAAACTTAGCGCAGCGGTTCTTGCACTAGTTCTCAGTGGGGCTACAACTGACAAAATCCTTGATCAGTTTCTTGGTGAGAAAGAGGGCGTTCGTACTATTGCTTACTTGTAGCATAGAGAATTTTGTCATTGTTATGCCCTTTGAAACTAAGAGTATAAAGTTTACAAACTAAAACTTAACAATCACTTAATAATAGTATGGTTATCGGGGGGGGTAGCCGCCAACACTCTGTTTAAGTGATGTTGATTTATTACATCACAGCCGACATTCACTGAGTGCCTGCGTTAATGCTGAATCACGCGGCGAAACAGTGGAACAAAACCGGTGGCGTTGTCGATTTATCGAATAAGTTAAGACAATGCAAGCTGATGGCCATCATGCCAGTAGAAGAGGAGTGGGGTGTTGGCAGACGACTATCCAAATCACTTAGAGCTACTGGAATTGATACGCTACTACAGTAATTTGGCATCCTCACGGCTATAAACACCCACGAATAACACTCGAGATATCATCAAACACGCATTGTCATGTTTAGATAAAATTTGGCAGCCGGGTAATTGGTATCAAAACGCGGGGATCATGCTTGGTGACTTTTCCGATAAAGGCGTATCACAGCTTAATCTTTTTGATGAGTTGGGGCCAAAGCCAAACAGCGAGGCGCTGATGAAGGTGTTAGATGAGATAAACAATTAGGGTAGGGGCAAGATTGGTTTGCAGGGCAAGGGATCATGAAGGGCTGGCAGATGAAGCGAAACATGCTTTCGCCAGCCTATACCACGCGGTTTTCAGAGTGGCCCATAGCGTTTGCTAAGTAAATCATAGGCCGCATTATTGTATATAGCGGCCTAAAAACACTAAACCATTTCAATTTCTTCACATACTAACCATTCATCAATTTCCTCGAATATCTCCTCAACCATCTTTCTGGTCACCTGAACTCAATATCTATTGCGATGGCAAATCGAGTGCTAGTCTCAGCACCCACGTGATAGCTCATCCCGCATTCTTGATACCTGTTAAGCATTTCAACTATTTAAGTTACGAATATTAGATAGAAATCGTGTTTCGAATGAATGTAGTAGGGCGAGATATATATTAAATACATGTTTAATAAATGACATCTTTAATAAAACTGAAAAATAACGAATGCAATCAAGAAAAATCCTATAGATCAGGTTTTGTAAAATATTGTCAACGAAAATTAATTAAATTGTTTAGCTTATGTTTAGTTACATAAAATTATATCAAATGTAATATGGTCACACTATGAAACGATTTTACATGATTGATAGTTTCTTGATATTCGATTTCTATTTGGTGCGATAGTCGAGGGCTGGCATAGTTCAAAAATCTTGTTTCATAGGTCAAATTAGAAGTTACATAACTAATCTAAAAAACCATTAAATTTTAATGGTCTGAAATATATAATAGGATTTATATGAATCATCCTTTTCGCCAGTCATTAATTGCATCATTAGTCGGACTTGCCTTAATTCCAACAACTCGATAGCAGAAAAATTACCTTCCGTCACAAATGGTAAAACAGAGACCGCAACAGAAAATACCATCTACGACCAGCAAGTTGGTCCAAGTGGAATTATTTATGTAAATGGCGGTACATTAAATGTAGAAAATAATGTAACGGTTGACTCCACTAACTCAACAGTGGCTGAATCTGGAAGTGGTATTTTAATTTTGGGTAATGGCAGTAAATTGAATGGAACTGATAACCTAAAAATTAATGTTAATAAGAAACAAACAGGTATTGGGTTCAATGCTAACTCGTCTGGGGCATTTATTTCATTGGGTGATAATGCCAGCATTACTGCTGAGGATAACTCAGCCATTAAGATAATGGGTTCAGACCATACATTGGTTAGTGGCGATAATCTAAACCTGGAATCTAAGTATTCGGCAATTCATCTTTTAGCAAATGACTCAACTGTAACAATAGGAGAAAATGCTAATTTAACTTCAACAGAGAGTAGTGCATTAGTTGTCCAAGGTAAAGGTAACACAGTTTCTGTTGGAGATGGTGGAAAGCTGAAAGCATCATACTATGGAGTTAGCTTAAGTGGAGTAGATAATACTGTTAACTTAGGTAGCGTTCAGCTTTCAGGATCTCGTGCCGTTCTTATGCAGGGTGAAAGCAATACGCTCAATATAGCATCTGGTTCTATATTGGCTGGAGAAATTAACCCAATGGCACCAGAAGATGGAGCTACTGCATTGGCCGTTGGTGGAATAAATAATACTGTCACAATTGATAACTCGTTATTAACATCTGAAGGTAAGCGCATAATACGACTCGGAAGTTCGGGAGTGAACGCTATAAATGATGGCAATACAGTTAACTTAAATAATGTAACAATTAAAGATGGTCAAAATTCTGAAAATGATGATTCTGTAATTGGTATTTTAACAACCAATAATGAAAAAATTAATAATGAATATGAATTCACGTTAAATTTAAATTCGGGTTTGATTGAAACTACTAATTCAAATTTGATCTCTAGTACTATGGAGCCCAATCAGGACGGTAATTCAGTTAGCTCAGCAAAAACACTGATTAACATAAATGATGTTACCATGAATAACACTAATGGTAATTATCTCGTTGTATTCGGGAAAACTGATTTATCGCAAAATCATACAGATTTAACATTAAATCTAACCCAGGCGGATGCATCAAGTTTTAGTAAGGGTATTATTAATAACGATCAATCCACTCTTGAGCTTAATTTGGATAAGTCTCAGATAATGGGTGATATTGTGAATAATACCGGCAGCCAAGGAGAGATGAAAATTAATGCCAGTAATGGTTCAATCATCTCAGGTAATATTTTTGCATTAAACGATGCAGGTAATATTGATACCGAGAATGCCTATACTAGCGTAAAACTTGATAATGCTGCATGGATAACTACTGATGACTCACATGTTAAAAACCTAACAAATGGTGGAACAGTGTTATTTGATTCGACTAACTCTATCCACACAATAACTGTACATGGAGACTATGTAGGGAACGAAGGGAACATTTTATTTAATGGTAAGTTGGCTGGAGATGACTCAGCGGTTGATAAGTTAATTGTTGAAGGCAATACCAGTGGAACTACATCTGTCAGTGTTAATAACCTCGGCGGATCAGGTGCGAAAACTATAAATGGTATAGAACTGATATCTGTTGCAGGGAACTCTGATGGTTTGTTCACACAGAATGGAAGAATTGTAGCTGGCGCTTACGATTATTCACTGATTAAGAATGGAAATAATTGGTATCTAACAAACGAAAATAGGGATCCAGTAGACCCAGTAGACCCAGTAGACCCAGTAGACCCAGTAGACCCAGTAGACCCGCCATCACCTCATAAGCCAAACGAGCGCCCTGAGGCCGGAAGTTATATTTCGAATCTGATGGCTGCGAATACAATGTTTAACGCCCGTCTACACGACCGTTTGGGGGAAACACAATATACAGACGCATTAACTGGCGAAAAGAAAGTCACTAGTATGTGGATGCGTAATGTAGGAAGCCATACTCGTTGGAAGAGTAATGGAGGGCAATTATCTACCCAATCTAATAGTTATGTTCTGCAGATTGGAGGTGATATTGCGCAGTGGAGTAGTAGTGAACTAGACCGTTATCATTTAGGTATCATGGTTGGTTACGGGAACCAAAAAAGTAATTCTGACTCAAATAGAACAGGTTATAAGTCAAAGGGGTCGCTGAATGGCTACAACACTGGTCTGTACGGTACATGGTATCAAAACGATGAATCTAAAAATGGCCTCTATGTAGATAGTTGGTTGCAATACAGTTGGTTTAATAATCACGTCAATGGGGAAGGTCTGGCCAGTGAGTCTTATAAATCAGATGGATTCACTGCTTCACTTGAAAGTGGTTACACTCAGAAAATGGGCGAGTTCATTGGAAGTCTTGGTACAACTAACGAATGGTATATTCAACCGAAGGCCCAAGTTATCTGGATGGGGGTCAAAGCAAAAGATCATGTTGAATCAAATGGTACACGTGTAAATGGCACTGGAAATGATAATATTCAGACTCGCTTAGGCATTAAAACGTTCTTAAATGGCCATAATAAAATAGACGATGGTAAAGATCGTGAGTTCCAGCCATTCGTTGAGGCAAACTGGATCCATAATACTCAGAGTTATGGTGTTAAAATGGATGGGGAAAGCGTGTCTCAAGCTGGTGTAGGCAACATTGGTGAATTGAAAACGGGTGTAGAAGGTCAGATTAATAAGAATCTAAACTTGTGGGGTAATATAGCTCAACAGGTTGGCGATAAGGGGTATTCTGACACAAAGGCAATGTTAGGTTTGAAATATAACTTCTAGTAGACAGGCTATCTAAAAGGCACCTGTGGGTGCCTTTTTTCTTTATTTTATGTGTTGAATATCCAAAAAATTCTCAACCGAAAAGCAATCTTCATCAAAATTGAATTGTGAGTTTAGATGTTCGCTCCCTTCATCAACATATTCAATCGCTCGTAAGCATCTTCTGAACTCTATTGTCATAATTATCTTTTTGTCTGGTAAATTGACAGTAGTTCAGTTAGCCGGCTAGATGTCATGCCTTTCAATTATCCATTCAGTATTAATAGTTCAATTACTGTCAGGTGTATCACGTCAAATTCTGCTAGCTGAAATAAAACGACCACGTTAGATTTTTATGTAGGCTCAAACCATCGAATTTAAAGCAAGAGGTTCTAGCTGATTTTCTTCGTAATAGCGGTTAAAGATGATCCATAACCTATTGTTTTTGCGATATTATTTTGTAGCTTAATATTACGAAATTCGAAGCTATCTATATGATAAAAATCTGAAAAAGACAGGATTTAAAATCCCTCGGCTGTAAGGCTGTACGAGTTCAAGTCTCGTCCCGGGTGCTAAGGAAATTTACTAGAATAATCAAAGCAATTGTGGCCGCCGAGAAGCGGTTTTTTTGTATCTAAAATCCGCCTTTCACCATTGTTTCGCCATTGGCTTTCTCCATTAACTGCCGTTACTTCTGCCCACCAACGACCGGAACGACTGCTATTTTTCTATCATAGCGTGCAGTTTGCGTCGCATTTTTATGACCAGAAATCGCCTACTTATCATTTAGCGTTCCCTCTAGATCTGATATCCCTTTTGCCTTCAAATCATGGAAGGTGAAGTTAAAGTCTAATTCTGAATATTTCACTGCTGCTGCTTTCTGTACCTTCATCTAATCTATAATTCATTTACAGAAGTAAAGAATTAGATACCAACGTAATGCCTTTACAATACCGATCGTTTTGAGCGATCAATAATCGATAATTGATCTATACAACCAATTTTAACCATGCTCTTCATGCTGTTATCTTCGCTTTTATTTTGGGAAGGAACTCTGCGTGAAGTTTTCCAATGGTGTAAAAGCAATATTTATTACGTTAGGTATTGGGCTGGTATGCATAATTAGTGCTTTAAACTGGGCCATAAACGGCTCTACTTCTCCCCGTGGTAAGCTAGAAATGCCAGGGCCTCAGGGGAAGGAATTCAGGTGTGGTGATCAAGCAACAGTTGTAACTCAAAGTCGATTATTTGAGATGCTGAATAGGGCGCCTGTCGGTATGTGTGTCAGTCGCGTTAATGATGATACGTTTGTCGCCAGAGAGATGGCCGTGATACAGAGATAACAGAATCCTTCGGGCGTGAGTAATACAGATGCACAAACAGCAGGCTGGGCACAGCAGCGGATTAAGGAGCTGTACCACTAATGCTAGCTCTTGCAGTTTGTTACTGAGTCTTTTTATTCGGCATCATCCTCAAGAGCGTGTTGTCATTTTGTATGTAGTGGTGAAATAACGCCGCAGCGGCATGAAATGCTATTAAGAAATAGCCAGCATTAGCGAGTGTTTCATGGAGATCTTTTATTGTCGTTTTTACTCCGTCATCAGCTGTCACAAAAGGCGAAATAGTAAAACCTAGCAAGCTCCATGATTTGCCACCATAGGCCATTAAAGCAATGCCGAGCACGGGTAAAGCAAGGAAGGTTGCATAGAGCGCAATATGCATGAGCTTAGCGGTGTACATCTGCCAACGTGGTGGTGGTGGAACAATATTCGGATCTTTGTATTTATGTTTCAGCCCTAAACGAAAGAACATGAGTAGCCATACAAACACACCGGCGTTGTAATGAGTTGCTCTCATAGCAAGATATGCACTTGAATCCTTAGGGAACCAGCCACGCAGCTCCATAGCGGCATAAGTCACAGCAATGAGGGCTAGTGTGAGCCAGTGGAGTCGTATTTGTAGCGTAGAGAATTTTGTCATTGTTTTGCCCTTTGAAACTAAGAGTATAAAGTTTACAAACTAATACTTAACAATTCCTTAATAAGAATATGGTTATGGGGGCGATTGTAGCTGCCAACGCTCTGTTTAAGTGATGCTGATGATTATTACATCACACCAAACATTCACTAAGTGCCTGCGATAATGCTGAATCACGCGGCGAAACAGTGGCTCAAAACCGGCGGCGTTGTCGATTTATCGAACGAGTTAAGGCAATGCAAGTTGATGGCCATCACACCAGTAGAAGAGGTGTGAGCAGACGCCTATCCAAATCACTTAGAGCTACTAGAATTGATACGGTACTACAGTAATTTAGCATCCACACAGTTGGAAATACCCACGAATGACACTCGAGATATCATCAAACACGCATTCTTTTTATACCATCACTCAGAGTTCTGGATTAGCTAATATATTGGTTTGGTTATAAATAGTTGGGTGTTAATTTTGTATTGCTATATAGAGCCAGATGTATTTATTAAAAAATAAGCATAAATAACGTTAGTCATTATTCAAATATTTGATTATTGCTGGTGTCACTATTATCTATAGAGCCTAAAATGTCATGAGAATTGGCTATTCATGCCATGTGATAATTATTACGCAAACGTTTGGTGTTATTAATAATTATAAAGATTATCATCTAGGTCGATTTGTAGAAATAATTTTGAATATCATTTGAGTCATCATATTCTGCGCCTAAGAACGCTTCTTCTTCGCTGATTATTATATCTGAAGTAATTGGGGGATCTGCATAATCATCATTTATATCGATAATGTCCTTTACTGAAACCTTTAGTTCGTGGCTTATGGTTGATATTACGTAATTAAATGATTCATAAGATAAATTTAGATCATGCGATTTCGATGTTGATAGCAGCATGGTGCATAACAAAGCAATTTGGTAAATAGGCATTTTAGTTTCTCAATAGTATGCTTTCTTAATAATTTAGCGAATAAACTATAAACAAAACCCAAATGAGATGATTTTTTGTTAACCTAAATAAGATCGCGTGAATAAATGAATCTAAGCCGATTGAAACCCTGCTTCTGAATGAATATATTAAAAACATTAAATTTATTAAAAACATTATCTCTAAATTGCGGTGGTAAATCGAGTATAAGCCTCGGCATCCATATATTTTTTATTAAGACGTTTTTTGGGTTTCTGAGTGGCTTTCTGCAATCCATCGGTCGGTACGGAACATATTCAGTAGATGAGTACGAATAGGTCGATTTCCAGCATCCTTTCTGTTGTGAGTCGGTAACCCCTATCGAAGCTATATTCAATAGTGTGTGGCTGCATAAATAATAGTCATGCTTAAAACAGTCTCATTCTGCTGGAGTGCGTCCTCACGGACAACTATCAAAAAATGCTCGGTGCTAAGCAGCCAAACTGGTGAGTAGCAGGGGCCGCTAAGAGTGAGAATCAGACGCTTGGACGAACGTGATTACGCTAGCGCGCATTGCTATTTTTATGCGATGTGAGAAACGTCATCGCTACCGCGCCAAGTAGTATTATCCCACTCAATCCGAAAGTACTTCGCCATCCCAAACTGTCGAATACCAGGCCTCCTGCTGTTGAACCAAGTGCAATCGAGAGTTGGATGACCGCAACCATGAGACCACCCCCAGTCTCTGCATCTTCGGGCAGCGTACGTGCTATCCATGTCCACCATCCCGTTGGTGCAGCCGTCGCAAGCAGTCCCCACAGGCTTAGCAAAACGGCAACTGCCCAGATGCTGTGGCCTACCAGCAGTAGCGTACCGGCAATCGCTGCCATAAGCAGAGGGATCATAATTAAGGTCTGATAGAACCTAGCGTTTAGGAGTGTCGATACGATCATTGTGCCGACAAAACCTGCTACGCCTATTGCTAGCAAAATTAGGGATAGGCCAGAGGGGCCCACGCTGGTTACAGTCTCCAGAAAGGGACACACGTAGGTAAATAAGGCAAACTGCCCCACAAAGAATAGTCCGCAGGCCACCAGTCCCGTAGGTACGTTCGAGATTCTAAACAGACGAATCATAGATCCCTGTTGCTTTTGTCTTTTATCGTTTTCCATTGAAGGTAGGCTTATGCATTGCCAAATGAACGCAGCTATGGCAACGGGAACGAGACATAAAAAAGCCCCGCGCCAACCGATGGTCGTCCCCAGATAGCTTCCAAGCGGCGCAGCCACAACGGTCGCCAACGCGTTCCCGCCATTGAGAATTGCCAGCGCACGGGGAACCTGATGCTGCGCCACGAGCCGAATGGCAGTCGCAGCCGACATTGACCAGAACCCACCGATAACGACGCCGATCATAATCCTCCCCAGCATATAAACTAGATAGTTAGGCGCTATAGCGATGACCATTCCCGATATGGCCATTAAGACCGTCAGTCCCAGAAGAAGATATTTACGATTCAGATTTCCGGCAATACGAGAGATAGTCAGGCTGGTCAGTACCGCTAGTGCACCAGATATGGCGATCCCCTGGCCTACCAGTCCTTCAGTGATGTGCATATCGTTGGCAATAAGCGTAAGCAGGCTGACAGGCATAAACTCGGAAGCGATTAGCACAAAAACGCAGAGCGTCATGGCAAACACGCCCCCCCAGTGAGCATCTGTTTTAGTGGGTGATGTTTTATGACTTACTGTGGACATTATCAGTATCTCTTTATATCGCTTCGGCGAGACTTAGCCGCAGCAAAAATAGACGCTATTCAGGGAATAACGATAAAAACGTGGGCGGGGATGATGTATGGGAAATAAACAACCGCCTGCAAATATCAGGCGGCTTCAGACCATTACTTTAAGTTGGTTTTGAAAAACTGCTCAAATTTAGCAAACGGGATCTTACTCGCAACGTTGTCGTACAGGTCAACATGGTTTGCCCCTGAGACAATGACCAGCTCTTTCTCTTTGCTGCCGATCGCCTTAAAGGCATCTTCAGCAAAATAGCGTGAATGGGCTTTTTCGCCGGTCACAATAAGCGTAGGGATAGTGACTTCATTTGCATAACTCAGCAGCGGCATATTCATAAATGACAGTGGCATGGTTGCATTCCACGCGCCGGTTGAGTTGACCGAACGCTCATGAAAACCGCGCGGCATACGATAGTAATCGAAGAACTCTTTAAGAACCGGATTGGGATTGGCGGGTAACGTTTCCGGCAGAATACGACTCGACGCACTGACGTTGCCTTTCTCATCAACATAAATGTCATGCCCGCCGGGCGCGAAAGCGCCATTTTTCGCATCCTTCCAGCGCTGTGCATTCAGGTACTGCAATATGGCACGACGGTCCTGTGTAGTATAACGATCTTTGCCATCTCCCACGCCATGTCCCATCGCACGGCTCATGTCGTACATCACGCTGGTTGCCACTGCTTTGACGCGGGTATCCATCGCGGCGTCGTTTAAAGCCATGCCGCCCCAGCCGCAGATACCCAGCAGCCCGATACGGTTGCGATCCACCTCTTTTTGCAGACCTAGGAAATCTACCGCCGCGCTGAAGTCCTCGGTGTTGATATCTGGAGACGCGACATTGCGCGGGTAGCCTCCGCTCTCGCCCGTATAAGAAGGGTCGAACGCTAGGGTAACAAACCCTTGCTCTGCCAGCGTTTGCGCATACAGGCCGCTTGACTGCTCTTTCACCGCGCCGAAGGGGCCGCTGACGGCAATGGCAGCCAGCTTACGCTCGCCACGATCCTTGGGAATGTAGAGATCCCCGACGAGGGTGATCCCGTAGCGGTTTTGAAAGGTCACTTTACGGTGAGCAACTTTCGTGCTTTGAGTAAAGGTTTTATCCCATTTATCGACCAGCGTAGCAGGCGCGTTCGGATTGGTTGTATCGGCATAACTCATATTTGAGACTCCACTTAATGATGCGCATAGCAGCATGGCACCTGTCAGTTTTTTGGTGAAAGCAGTCATCAAAATCTCCTCATAAAACATGATAGATGCAGGTTTCATACGGACAACGCTGCTGTGCTTTGTTGCAATGAGCACATTATAGTTAGCAGTAAAAGTGCTGATTAGTGGGTAAAAAATGCTAGAATTAATACCAAATTGTTCTAAATAATGGTGCGGCTGCGAGGGAGAAATTATGGCGAAACGGGAAAGCTATAACGATTTATACCTGTTCATGCAGGTGGTGCGGGAAGGGAGTTTTACCGCCGCGGCACAACGCCTTGGCCTGGCACAATCAGGGATCAGCCGTTCTGTGCGCGAACTTGAAGAACGACTGGGCGTTCAACTTCTGGTACGCACCACCCGCAAATTATCGCTCACCCATGCAGGTGAACAACTGTATGGAACCCTTGAGTCAGGATTTGACGCTTTAGATATGGGGCTAGCCACGCTTGCCCATTATCGTCAGTCCCCATCAGGTACGGTACGCATCAATGCCAGTCAGCACGCTATTGATAAAGTACTCCTGCCGAAGCTTGCAGTGTTTAAGCAGCGCTACCCTGATATCCGATTGGAACTCATCAGCGAAAGCCGGTTTGTCGATATTATTGCGGAGAGATTCGATGCAGGTGTGCGTCTAGGTCCGGAAGTTGGCAGTGGCATGATTGCTGTTCGCATCACTCCGGATATGGAGATGGCTGTTGTCGGTACACCAGAGCACTTTCGTCGCTACGGTTTTCCACAAACCCCCGCAGATTTAGTGGCTCATCCTTGTATCGCTTATCAATTCGGTGATGGTAGCCTGTATGCATGGGAACTACATCAAGATGATAAAAAAATCACCCATCGGCCGCAGGGTCAGTGGGTTTTTGCTGACAGCTATATGGAAGCAAAAGCTGCCAGTTTAGGACTGGGACTGGCTTATGTTCCGGAAGAGTTAGTTTCCGATGATTTAGAACGAGGTAATCTAATTAGGGTTCTGCAACGTTACAGCTTACGTCTTGAAGGTTCATTCATCTATTATCCTCATCGCAATGTGTCCCCCGCTCTGCGAGCAGTTATTGATACATTGAGGGTTTAAGGAATAACGACGATGTATGACATAAGACTTAGCAGGACCGTTAAACAGTTTCTGCTTCTGGCACACAGCGCGAACATTGCTGACTGAGCTGAAGGTCCGCAGTGAGCGATTAGCGGACATGTCTATCATCAGACGGTCTCTCTTTCCTTTTCGGTTATTTATTCAATTCAGATTGCACGGAAAATCAGTTTTCCCGTGCAATCTGATGGCAAAAAACTGCTATCCGCTCAGGGCGAATTTAATCGCACTACGGATGGTGGCAATCTGCGCCTGGTTGCATTCATCTGGAGACGTTGCAGGACTGTCTGGATAAACTTCTGTTGTGGTTGTAAATGGTGCGCCGGTCATTGTGGCGCAAAGATGATAGATACTGTTATCGTATTCAATCACACCCTCGCTGACCACAGGAAAACCAAGCATATTGCCTTCAACATCTGCTGGCGCAATATGTGTTACTTCCGAGACTGCGTTTATTATTGCCTGTTGGAAATCCAGCCTTGAATTCTGCGAATCACTGACCAGGTAAAAACCATCCGGGATTTCTTCGGGGTCATATTTCAAACCATCTCGTGCGGCCAGTGCCGGACTGAACTCACTTTCATCGGTGTTAGTCGTTTCGTGTAAATCAACATGAAGGACAAACCGGCCCGAATAAGGGGAGATTAATGACATCAATGTACTGGATTCTTCTGCTTTTCCCTCACTAAAAAACTGCCTATTTGGGTCTACGGCGTTATAGTTCCATCGGGATATGCGTTCATAGGCCCAGGGACTGACGCAGGGAACCACCAGTAAGTTTGCTTTTCCTTCGTAGCCTGTCTCATCACCTGATAGATACTCCAGTGCACTCATCACGCCGCTGGTCTCATAACCGTGTACCCCTCCGGTAATCAGAATAATCGGCAAGGTTTCGTCCCAGGACTTAGATTTTACAGCCATCAGTGGATAGATATCCCCATCGTAGCTTAGCTCTCCATACTGGATAACATCATAGACAGACTTGATATTTTCCAATGTGTTTAGCACGTCGTTCTGATAGCTACGAAAACGAGTCTGGCATTTCCGCCACTGCTGTAGTTCTGATTCTGTCCAAGGCTGACCTGGTGTACCTATAGGGTAATCCTGCTGTTCCGTCATAAGGTTCTCATTAAATTAGTTGCTGATCGGGTCTGAAGTACCCAAGCGAAATTAAATAGTGATGCTGGAACGTTATCATAAAAGCCTGTACCAGTAACTGGAGCCTCCCTAAAGGGACAAAGGTTAAACGTCCGCTTCTGGCACAGAACGGACTGGCACGTGGAACTCACAGCACGAAGCGGACAGATCAAGTTACTGTCTGGTCTGCATCTAGCGAGGAGCGGACCTAATCCTTTGACATGCCCTACAATGGGGGCTAGGTTGAACATTTGATTGTTAAACAATGGAGTTTTTATGATCTGGCGTGTTTTTGCGCTTTTTTTTATCATATGCGCATTTGCTGTAAATGCTGCTGATGGCGGGAATGGCGGGAATGGCGGGAATGGCGGGAATTATTCTGATGGAGGCAACGGATCAGACGGTAGTAATACTGTTTCTGCTCCGGGCCGGGCGGGTTGTCCGGGCGGAACCAATCCAGACCGGTCGGGAAAATTTTATCTTCCCGGGACAAAACAGCAATGCAATCCCGGGAAGCAGGATGCAATGAAAGACTCCAGGTAAGGTAATAGCATCAAGCGTCTTAAGAGCGGCTGACCTTCTCTTCATTGGGTTTGAACTGGTCCACAAAAACTGGCCACATCATAGGAGTCTTTCTAAAACCACAAACGTCCGTTCCTGGCACAGAACGGACTGGCACGTGGAACTCACAGCACAAAGCGGACAGATCAAGTTACTGTCTGGTCTGCATCGAGCAATTAGCGGACATGTCTATCATCAGACGGTCTCTCTTTCCTTTTCGGTTATTTATTCAATTCAGATTGCACGGAAAATCAGTTTTCCCGTGCAATCTGACGGCTAAAGAGCGGCTATCGGTTCAGGTCTTTGATACCACCAAATAACACCATCAGCTTTCATGACATGTATCAACCCACAATACTACCGGTGCGCTACGCTAGCGACTGCAAGCAATATTGTTCATGTGATTCATTGAGTTGGAGGTAGCGTGTTTATTGTTTCTTTATCGTATGTAAAACCACTTGCTGACGTGGAAGCGTGTCTGAGCGAACATCGACAGTTTTTAGATGCCTGTTATTCGAAAGGGTATTTTATTGCGTCAGGGCCGAAAGAGCCAAGAACGGGCAGGGTGATTCTGGCAAAGGGAATGACTCGAACTGAGTTAGAAACTCTGATCAAGGAAGATCCTTTTCATCGCGCAGGGGTTGCGCAGTATGAGATAACTGAGTTTATGCCCGTCAAACACGCGCAGGGATTTGAGCGTTATATCTGATCATCAAGAGAGCTTTCCTAGAACGAAGGCTCAATTTATTTGATGTCGGTTTATTTGATCTGGCGTTATTTGATATAGGAATCCAGTACTTTTAACACAACGTCGAGATCTTCTTGGCGCTGTCCCTCGTTGTCCTGATGCACAATATGTTCAGTCAGGTGGCCTTTAATCACCTCGCGCATCAATCCATTCACCGCACCGCGAATAGCTGCAATCTGCTGTAATACGGCTGAGCATTCATGGGGTTCGTCGAGCATTTTATTGAGCGCTGCAACTTGCCCTTGAAGCTTGCTGGTTCTGGCTTTTAGCTTTTTTTTATCTCTAATCGTATGTGACACAGCAACACCTTCATAACATTCTTAAGTGCTCAATATAGCACTTCATTTATACTGGGGGGTAGTATTTGATACTGGGGGGGAGTATGCTTTTTTGCACCCATAATAGTAAGAATTATTATCATGAACGATTTTACGTCACTGTTTCAGCAAGGTAATGCGTGGTTTTTTATCCCTAGCGCGATCCTTTTGGGGGCGTTACACGGATTAGAGCCTGGCCATTCAAAAACGATGATGGCTGCATTTATTATTGCCATTAAAGGTACGGTTCGGCAGGCTGTTATGCTCGGGCTTGCGGCAACGCTCTCTCATACCACTATTGTTTGGTTGATCGCATTTGGTGGGATGTATGTGAGCCAGAAGTTTACCGCGCAGTCCGTTGAACCTTGGCTTCAGTTGATATCAGCCATTATCATTTTAGCCACCGCCGTTTGGATGTTTTGGCGAACGTGGAAAGGTGAAAAAAATTGGTTGGCAAATACAGAGTCTGGCGATCATCATGACCACGACCACGACCACGACCACGACCACGACCACGACCACGACCACGACCACGACCACG